>CACFLF010000020.1 GCA_902567115.1 uncultured Alphaproteobacteria bacterium | reverse complement strand
TACTGGACCGAATAGACTTAGTTTAGATAAATTCTTCAAAGAACAAGCTGAAGAATCTTTAGAACATGCTCAACAAGCAGGAGAGTTATTGACTGGGCTTGGAGGACATCCGTCACAAGCGATTCCAAAAATTGAGGAAACCAATCAACATTCTATAAAAAACTTATTAATGGAAAGTCTTGGACATGAAGAAATGGCAATTGATTTATATAAAAAATTATTAGATTGTTCGGAAAATAAAAGTCTTTATGTAGAAGAGTACGCGCGAGAAATGATTAAACAGGAAGAGATGCATAGTATTGAAATCAAAAAAATGTTAAGAGATTACGAGGTTTAACTTTTTTATGTATATTTGTGTACAAATTTAGCTTAATTTTATTAATTTTTATATTTTTAATATTTAGTTTTACTTTTCCTAGCCTATTCACAGAACTTAAACCATCAATTCCCTACCTTTTAGGATTAGTGATGTTTGGTATGGGGACGTCGCTTCAACTACAGGAAATAAAAAATATTCTAACTGAACCAAAGTGGCTGTTAACTACAATTATTTTACAGTTCTCGATAATGCCTTTTTTGGCATTTCTTTTAGTTGTCATTTTTGATTTTCCAAAAGAGATTGCCCTAGGTTTTATTATTTTGGGCTCATGTCCAGGCGGAACAGCTTCCAATGTAATTGCATATATTTGTAAAGCAAATTTATCGCTTTCAATCCTCTGTACTTTTGTGTCCACAGCTTTAGCTGTTTTTTTTACCCCCGCTTTAATTTTTTTATTTGCTGATGAAAATATTGATATTGAAATTCTAGGTTTAATTAAATCAACATTCTTTATTGTTTTTCTCCCTGTTTTGTGTGGAATACTAATGAAAATTTTTATTAGAAACAAAGAAAAAGCTTTGTTGAAGTTTTTTCCTTTATTTTCAGAAATTTCTATTGCTTTGATCATTGGAATTATTTTTTCAATAAATATTGATAGTTTTAGTAATCTTTCCTGGAATATTCTTGTTGCTGTTGCTTTGCACAATTTGATTGGTCTTTTTTTAGGCTTCTTAATTGCAAGTTTTTTTAAATTTCCGATGGATGTAAAAAAAACAGTTGCAATTGAAGTTGCAATGCAAAATTCTGGTTTAGGTATGACGCTGGCCTTAATGCATTTCACAAAGCTGGTTGCCTTGCCGTCAGCTCTATTTAGTCTGTGGCATAATATTTCTGCCTCAGGTCTTGTTTATTTTTGGAAAAAAAAATAAATTAATAATTTAACATTTTACGAAAGGTTTTTCCCAAATGAGAATAAGTGCAAAAAATCAAATAAAAGGCAAAGTTACCTCTGTTATACATGGATCAAGTTACTCTCAGGTATCTGTCGAACAAACGGACGCAGATGGAAATTTAACTGGAAGTTTTGTTCATGCCGCTGTTCCAGTTGATATATGTAAGGACATGGAACTTGGAAAAGGGAATGTTGTAACTTGTATTTTTCCTGCTGCATCAGTCATAATTGGGAAACATTAGTTTTCATTTAAGTGGATGTTCTTCTAGAATCATTAAATTTAGTTTTCTCATTTGATCCTGATTTATATGAAATCATTTGGCTTTCATTAAAAGTATCACTTTTTGCTCTTACTTTTTCATGTTTTTTAGGTTTACCCATAGCTGGAATTTTGTCATCTACAAATTTTACGGGAAAAAAAACTATAATTATTTTTTTTAATTCAATGATGGCGTTACCTCCAGTATTTGTGGGTCTCTTACTTTATATTTTATTTTCCCAAACAGGCCCCTTAGGATTCTTAAACATTTTATATACTCCGTCAATTATGATTATTGCTCAGATAATAATAATTTTGCCAATAATTATTTCAGTCAGCACAGAACTGCTTCAACAAATGTTTGATGAGTATAAGGAAATGTTTGATACATTTGAAGTTGATTTAATAAGTAAAATTAGAACAACAGTTTTTGATGCTAGAATTTCACTTGTGACATGCATTTTAACTGGTTTGGGTAGGGCTTTGTCCGAGGTAGGAGCAATAATAATTGTTGGAGGAAATATTGTACACTACACAAGAGTTATGACGACAACAATAGCTTTGGAAACATCTAAAGGAAATTTATCAATGGCAATGTCTTTAGGAATAGTTTTGATTATCATTGCGATTGCTTTAAACGCGATTGTAATGGTGATGAAAACAATTTCCAGGAAAAATTCTTATGATTAATTCAGAAAATCATATAACACTAAAAAATATAAATTATAGCGTGAACAACAAATCTTTTTTTAAGAATCTTTCAACAGACATTTCAACTAATGGTATTACAATTATCCTTGGTCCAAATGGTTCAGGAAAAACTTTATTAACGAAAATTATCAAAGGATTAATAAAACCAGAAAGTGGAGAGCTTTCAATAAAGTTAAATGGAACAACTCCCAACACAGGATATCTTTCACAAAATATAATTTTTTTAAGACGCAATGTTTTTAATAACCTTGCATATCCTCTTGAAATAAAAGGTTTTAACAAAAAAATGATAAATAAAAGGATTGAATTTTTATTAAAATATTTTGGATTTTCAAGCAAAAAGAAAATATCGGCAAGAACTCTCTCGGAAGGGAATAAACAATATCTTTCCTTTATTCGAACTCTGGTTTCTAAACCCAATCTTTTGATTTTGGATGAACCAAGTTCTAATCTTGATATGCAATTTACAAAAAAGGTAGAAAACTTTTTAATTAAAGAAAGAAATAGAATAAAAATTATTATGGTTACTCATGACTTATTCCAAGCAAAAAGATTAGCTGATGAGATTTTATTTATTAATGATGGAGAAATAATTGAAGTTTCCACAAAAAATAAATTTCTTAAATCAAAAAATAAGCTGATTCACAAGTTTTTAAAAGAGGGAGTTATTTATTAAACTTTCAATAGCTTTCTATTATTTGGAGAGTTAATCTTGTATAGAAATAAGTGGAGTTTAGTCCTATTATAAACATTATAAATAATCTAAAAGATTTATCTAAATTTTCACCTATCCATAAAATAAATCTTTCTGATTGAGAAATCTTTAAACAAATTTCAAAAATAATAATGAAAGAAAATAAAAAGTTTAAGATTTGTATTTTTTTTATATCATAAAAATTTAATACTAATGTTGAGGACAAAATATAAACGATTGAGAAGATCAATATAAAAAGTAAACGATTTTTTTTCTTTCTTAAAACTTTAGAAATAAAACGTCCTTTAAGATCGAAAATTTCAGATACCATGTACATTAGAAAGATAAGAATATTGTGAGAAAAAAGTAAGACTAAAAGTACAATAAATAAATTATTTATTTTTCTTACCTTTTTTTGAAAAGTCTTTTGTAGATAGTTGGAACAATGCAGCTACAAATATAATTGCAACGACGTAGAAGATAACAAAACCAACGGAGTTGTCTTGCATTGATTTGTGTAAATCATCTTGTGAACAAAGGACGTCCTCTTTAAAAGATCTAAATTCTTTATCACAAAAGTCAAAAGTACTATCTTTTTTTATGTTACTTTGTTCGCCCAATTTTAAGTTTCTATTTCACCATCAATAGATTCATTAAGCTCAAGTGTATCTGAGGTTATAGTAGCTTTAATTTTTATCTTATTGATGTCTTTTATTTCACCAGATTTAAATTTATCTCTAATCTTTTCTTCAATTTTTCTTTGAGAAGTAATCCCAACGTTTTTTAAGAACTTTCTGACAGAAATATTAATTTTTTCATCATCCATAAAATTACAATAATTTTTTAAAAAGAAATGTAAAGAGTTTGTAATCATTTTTTTTCAAAACAAACTAAATGATCTATATTGATTGGAGTTTTTATTCCAAACTCCTCATTATTTTCATGTAAATGTTGATGATGAGAATCAACGAGTACAGGTATAAGTTCTTTTTCAGGAGTTCTTAATGTATAGATAAAATTAGTTCCACGAAACTTCCTATCAACAATTTTTTAATTTCAATTGACTTTTATCGTCATGGAGTAAATCTTCTGGTTGAATTAATAACTTAACAGTTTTACCCTCATTGAATTGGTTTAAATTTGAACAACCATATTTACCATTTATTATTCCAAGGCTCTTATGTTTCAGTATTTGTCTATTGATTATTTTAACATTTAGAAGGGTTCCTCTTTTTAAAAAATTTACAACCTCAAGTGAATTTGGAAAGTGATAAATATTATAGGGTGTATCAAACTGCTTAAGTACGTTGTTGATAATGATACCACACTTATCACCTAAATAAAATGCCTCATTAGGATCATGTGTTACAACAATTGCTGATATTTTTGTTAATTTTAAAATATCTTTTACGGTTTTTTGTAAATCTTCTTTTAATATTTGATCAATATTTGCAAATGGTTCATCGAGTAATAAAAGATCAGGAGAGGAAATTAGTGATCTGGCTAGAGAAACTCTTTGAGCCTCGCCAGAACTAATTTCATGGGGGTACTTTTGTTGAACTTCTTTGAGTTTAAATAAGTCTAAAAGTTCCAGTGGAGAATATAAAAATTTTTTTCTATTTTTTCTTTCTAATCCAAGTAAAATATTTTGATAGACGTTTTTGTGAGGAAACAAACAATTGTCCTGAAACGAAAGTGCTATGTTTCTCTTATCTGGACTTACCAACAGGGTGTTTGAAGATATAATTTTTCCATTAAGACTAATGGTTCCATGTTTTAATTTTTCAAGACCAGCAATTGTCCTAAGGATAGTTGTTTTACCTGCACCTGACGGTCCTAGCAAGCATACAATATTTCCCTTTTTTGGAATTGCAAAATTTATATTCTTTATTTCATGATCATTTCCAGATGAGAATGTTGCATCAAGTACTTCAAAAAAATTTCCCATTATTTCTTATAATTCATTTATTATCTTGAAAAAAGTATTTAAATGAAATTAGAATAAAGATGCTTGACCAGAAAATTAAAAATATAGACGGTATCGCAGTGGCCTCGATTAAATCTTGAGTTGCAAAGTTATAAGCAAGGGTTGAGAAAGTTTCAAAATTAAAAGGTCTTAAAATCAAAGTTATTGGGAGTTCTTTAATTATTTCAATAGCAATCAGAATAAAAATAGAAAAAATATTTTTGTTTAAAATTGGCCAATGAATTATGGAGAACGTTTTAAATTTATCAAATCCCATTAAATACGAGGATTCATCTAATGAATAATTTATTTTAAGAAAATTAGATTTTATACCATTATAGGCAATTGAGTAAAATCTAAAAAAATAACCCAAAATTAATCCATAAAATGATCCAATGAATATTGTTTTCAAATCAAAATTTATGAATGAGCTCATTAACGAAAAAAAACTTATAATAGATACTGAAATAATGATACCAGGAATAGCATAACCAGAAATTGAAAGACTGCTGAAAAAACTTAAGAATCGATTTTTTAAGAGTCTATTTCCAAAATTTATAAAAATTGCGACTGATATTAAAAAAAAGGATGTGAAAAAGATTAGTAAAAAAGTATTTAAATTAAGTTTTAAAATTTCAAAGTTTGCTAAATATTCAGGAAATTTTATCGACCAGTACAACATTTGAGAAAAAGGAAAAACAAAGCTAAAGAAAAATAAACATAAGCAAAAAGCTGTTGCCAAAAAATTTTTTGTACCTTTTAAGGCTTGATTTTTTCTTTTGCCTTCATTTTTAAGTGAGTGAAACCTTGAATTCTTTCTTAAATAACTCTCAACTATAAAAAAAAAGAGCACAAAAATTAAAAGTAAAAGAGATAAAAAGTTAGACGCATTCAAATCATCAAAAATAAACCACGAGTTGTATATTTCTGTTGTAAAGGTTGAAACACCAAAGTATGAAACTGTTCCAAAATCTGATAATGTTTCCATAGCCACTAAACTTAGACCTATGAAAATTCCAGGTCTCGCACAAGGTAAAATAATTTTAAAAAATCTCTGATATGAACTAAAACCTAAACTTTTTCCAAGATCTAAAAGATTTACAGATTGACCTTCAAATGAAGTTCTTGATAGTAGAAAAACATATCCATAAAGTGTAAAAGATAAAGATAATACTGAATTAACTATTGGAGAAAAGTTGGGTAAATATGAGTTAGCATTATTTGTATCCCAAATAACGTTGATGAGTGTGTAACCGCTACCAAAATTCTCAAAAAATGCACTTAATGAATATCCAAAAATATAAGGAGGAATTGCGAATGAGAGAATTAATGAATATTTAAAGAATTTTACACCAACAAAATTGTAGAAAGTAATTAAGTAGGCAGGAATTACTCCGAAGATAAATGTAAGAAATAAAACGAAGAAAAGAATTATTAATGAGTTTTTCGTGTATTCTAAAAATTGTGAATTTTTAAATAATGTGAAGTCAAAGTCAATGATCGAAGAGTTAATAATTATGGTAAAAAGGGGTATGATTGAAATAGTTGATACGCATAATATGATGCAGAAAGTAAGATTTGTTGGGTAAAATGTTTGATAAATTTTTGTCAAAACCTAATTAATTCCAATCAGCTTCTTGCATTATTTTAAAGGCATCTGTTTGCCATTTCCCATAAGAAGAAACATTTGTAATATTATCTTGTTTAAAGCTACCTCCCATTTTGGTTATCAAAGACGGAGGATCTACGGATTCTATCATTGGATACTCAAAAGTATTGTTTACCATGTGTTCTTGAGCTGCGTTGGTCAGTAAAAATTCAATAAATTTTATTGCATTACCGGGATTAGGTGAATATTTTAATACTCCAATTCCCGAAATATTCATATGTGTCCCTCTATTTTGCTGATTTGGAAAAAATGGACGAACTTTTTTTGCTGCTTCTTTTTGCTCTTTACCTTTTTTTCCGGATAACATTAAACCATAATAATAGGTATTAGCTATAGCAAGTTTGGACTCACCTGAGGCAACTGATAAGATCTGAGCTCTATCATTACCTTGGGGTTTTCTAGAAAAATTTGTAACAAATTTTTTTGTCCAACTTCTAGTGAACTCTAACCCATTATTTTCTATCATGGATGCGATCAGAGACTGGTTGTAAACATTATTTGACTGTCTAATTGCAATAGATTTATTAAACCTTTTGTCTGTGAGATCCTCGTAACTTAAATTAACCAAATCCTCTGAAGATATTTTTTTTGGGTTGTAGAAAATAATCCTAGCTCTTTTTGTTATTCCAAACCAATAATCAGACCTAAACTGAACTGGTATTTTTTTTTCCAAAACTTTTGAACTAACCTTTTTAAAAACACCATTTTTTTGAGAAGAATAAAGTCTTCCAGCATCAGCTAAAAAAAACAAATCTCCTTTGCAAGATTTTCCTTCCTCTAATATTCTCTTTTCAAGTGGTTTTGCTTTTCCAGATATTATATTGACATTGATACCAGTTTGTTTGGTGAAATCCTTGTAAAGTTTGATATCTGAATCATAATGTCTTGTCGTATATAAATTGATTTCATCTGCATTTATATGGAGTGAAAAAAAAAATACTGTAAGATATGCGAAAAAATTCATATTAATTTGATAATGATTATTATTATCTAATTAATATTAAAAGTTTAATGTGTCAATAATTTTAGTGCAGGGGGAGTTTTTCCCCCTACAATCTATTTGATGGTAATCAATTTTGGTTTTTTGTGCTCAGGTATGACTTTTTCTAATTTTATCTTTAACATACCGTCATTTAAGTCTGCACTTTTTACTCTTATTTCATCAGATAATGTAAATTTTCTAACAAAATTTCTTTGAGAAATACCTTGATGAATTATATTTTGAGTTTCATTAGCTTTTTGATCTTTAATCTTTGATCTTATTGTTAATACACCATCTGAAAGTTCAATTTCAATTTGATCTTTGTTAAAGCCTGCCACAGCAATTTGGATGTGGTAATTATAATCATCTGATTTTATAATATTATAAGGCGGATATCCGGAGGAAGTATTAACTTCCATATCGAATAGTCTATCAAACAAATCATCAAAGCCCACCGTAAACGGTGTAAATCTTTGTTTGTCAATATTTGTAATTGTATTTTGCATATTATCTCCTTTATTTAAGCAAGATTATTATTAATTTGTATCCCTAATAAGGCAATACAACTATAATATAGTGTCATATTGGCATTATGTCAATATGACATATAAAAAAAATATTTAATTATATAAACTGAGGTTATACTTTTTTTGATAAATTCTTAAATTTGAAAGAACCTTTTGCACATAAAATCTTGTTTCTGTGATCGGAATAGATTCAATCCAATTTACATAACTTATTTCTTTTTTTCTTGGGTCTCCATACCTTTTAATCCAAATTTTCACCCTATTTGGACCTGCATTGTAAGCAGCAAGTGCTAATGGTAAAGCATTTTTAAATTTAATCAGCATTTCATTTATGTAAGTTGTACCCAGTAAAATATTATATTCAGGATTTGTTGTTAATCTATTTTTGTAGTACTTAATCTTTAAATCTCGTGCTACTTTTTTTGCAGTGAAGGGCATTAATTGCATTAAACCTCTTGCGCCAGCCGAGCTGTAGGCATTTATTGAAAAGTTACTCTCTTGATGAATTATTGCATGAATAAGAGCTATAGTTGATTTTGAATTTTCAAATTTATTAGGGATAAATTCTGTAATTTCTGGATATGAATATTTTACGGATGGAACTTTGAGCTGTTTTGATAATTTACCAACGATATTTTTATTTGAAAGTTTATAAGCTTTTTCAAGAACATAAAACTTTTCCTCATCAATAGAACATAATTCAAAAACTTTTTTAAAAAACGGATAAGACTTTAAATTACTTTGTTTTGATTGAATTATAATATTTATTACTTCAATAAGATCTTTATATTTCTCGGGTTTTCTTAAAACGTTTTTTTCTTTTTTTAAATTATAAGTTTCAAGCTTTAATGCAGCATTTTGTCCATAAAATGAAAACTTATTTTTAGAAGATTCTTTGAGCCACTTAGATATAATCTTTTTGTCAGAATTTTTTTCTATGTTTGTTAATGCTAACCAGTATGCTGCTTTAGATCTAAAATTATTATCTGAGTTATTGAAAACATTTTCAAAGTGTCCAATGGCTTTATCGTAAAATTTTAAATGAGAAAAAGAAACCCATCCAGCGAGCCATTCCGCTTCTAATCCAGACTGATAAGAAAGTGGAAGGTTGTGATTTTTTAATATTTGATATGCCTTTTTATACTTTTTCTTGTTTAATAATCTTCTTACTATTATTCTTGAATTGATCCACCAGTTTCTAACATTTTCAATTTCATTTGGTGGGTTTATTAATAAATCTCCAGCGGTTTCAAGTTTTGCTTTTCTTCTCCATCTCATTCTTTCATAAATAAGCCCAGGATCATTTTTTAATTTTTCTGGAACATCTTTAATTAATGAAGATACATTTCCTACTCGTCTACTTAGGCCTAATCGAGCTTCACCAAGTTTTCTGTAGTCTCCTCGGATTCGATTTAAAGTTCTTCTTGCTGAAACATTTTTACCTTCATACATCAGTCTATTAAATCTTTGCCAATTATCATTATTATTCCAAAAATTTTTATATTTTTTTATAAAATATTTTTGCTGAGAATAAGTCAAATTAGAATTTATCCATATATCCTTAATTCTTTTTTTTTTTTCTGTTATTTTTCCGACTTTTATCAAACTTTCAAGGTAATCAATTTTACCTTTCGATGTTTGGGGTGGATTGTTTTGATACCAATCTATAATTTTTTCGGGTTCAGTTTTACTTTCAATTGACGATTCAATTTTTCTAATTAAAATTTCATTTTTTGGCCAATGTTTGTGATTTTTATAAAAATTAGTTAAGTATTGAAAGTTATGATTGCTTCCAGGACGAGTTATATCAAGCCACCTGATATACGAAGATAAATTTTCATTTTTATAATCATCAGCCAAAACTATTGCCATCGCCCAGTTTTGTTTCTTTATTTGATCAAAAACATCTTGATAAGCATAAACTTTTATTTCAGGTCTGGCTTTTACACTTGGTGGATCAAGAGCATAAGAATTCCAATGGAAAATTAAACTTAAAAAAAAAAAGAGATTAATTCTTAATTTATTTTTAATCATAAAAACATATTATTATTTCCTAGAAAATAATTAACAATAAGAATATTATAATATTTTTATTGTCTAACAGAGATCAAAATGATATTCAAAGGTTCAATCCCAGCAGTTATAACTCCTTTCACTAAAAATTTAGAAGTTGATTTTGATTCTCTTGCCAAACATATTGAATTTTTAATTTCTGAAGGTTCACACGGCTTAGTTTCTTGTGGAACAACTGGTGAATCACCAACCCTAAGTCACGAAGAGCATAAAGAAGTAACTAATTTTATAATCAAAAGATCTAAAAATAGAGTCCCAGTTATGGCTGGTTGTGGCTCTAATTCGACAGCAGAAACAATTGATTTAGTTGAACATGCCAAAAAGTCTAAAGCAGATGCAACATTGTTGGTAACTCCTTACTATAATAAACCAAGTGATGATGGACTATACGAACATTTTAGTGCAATAGCAAAAAAATGTAATGACTTTCCTATATATTTATATGATATTCCGGGAAGATCTGTAAAAAAAATTTCATCAGATCTTCTTATTAAATTATCTAAGATACCAAATATAGTTGGAGTTAAGGATGCAACCTCAGATTTAGCTGCACCGATGAATGTAATTCAAAATTGTGGAAAAAAATTCATTCAATTATCAGGAGAAGATGCAACTTTTCTAGCTTTTTTAATAAATGGAGGGGTTGGTTGTATATCTGTAACTGCAAACGTCGCTCCACGTTTGTGCGCTCAGATTTATAATTCATGGATTAATAGACAAATTGACGAATCAATGAGGTTGAATCAACTTTTGTTCATTTTAAATAAAGCATTGTTTTTAGAGACAAGTCCATGTCCAGTTAAATATGCTCTCAGCAAACTTAAAAGATGCAAAAATATATTAAGGCTTCCTCTTACGACTGTAACAAAATCGACAATGTTTGAGATCGATAAAGCTTTGCGTAAACTTAATCTTATAAAAAAGTAGGTGAAAAAATCAAAATCTATAATAGCTCTTAATAGAAAAGCTAAGTTTAATTATCAAATAATAGATCAGATTGAAGTTGGAATCGTTCTAACAGGAGCTGAAGTTAAATCAATAAGAAAAGGTGGAGTTTCTTTAGATAATTCTTACGCAGTTGATAAAAAGGGTGAATTTTGGATAAATAATCTTTATGTAGATCTTAAGAACTATGAAAGTAGTCCTGAAAACGCGAACAATATAAGATCTAGAAAGCTCTTGTTGAATAAAACTGAAATTTACAAAATCAATATGAAGGTAAAACAAAATGGCTTAACAATGATTCCTTTAGATCTTCATTTTAATAACAAGGGTTTTATTAAAATTCTTTTAGGAATTTCTAAAGGAAGAAAAAAAGGCGATTTAAGGGAATATAAAAAACAGCAAGATTGGAAAAGAGAAAAAGCTAGATTGGAGAAAAAATGATATTAATAGCATTAGGGTCAAATTTAAAATCCGAAACTTATGGTGATCCGATTAAAAACTGTCATAAAGCTTTGGAATTTTTGGAAAAAAGTTTTGAACTTGAAAAAGTTTCAAATTTTTATGAGACCGAACCTATTCCTAAATCAAATCAGGCAATGTATGTTAATGGGGTAGTCAGTGTAAAAACAAATTTCTTGCCAAAAAAAATTTTATCGGAATTAATGAACATTGAGAAAATTTTTAAAAGGATCAGAAATTTAAAAAATGAATCAAGAGTTATTGATCTTGACCTGTTGTGTTTCAATGATCTAATTTCTAAAGATAAACACTTGCAATTACCCCATCCGAGAATGCATTTGAGAAGATTTGTTATGCAACCATTATGTGATATCAACAAAGAATGGGTGCATCCTTTATTAAAAGAAAAAGCAAAAAACATTTTAAAAAAACTTGCAAATCAAAAAATTTATAATATAAATTGAGATGAATGGCCAGAGTAACAACAGAAGACTGCATCACATCTATACCTAATAGATTTCAACTAGTTATATATGCTTGCAATAGAGCAAGAGATCTATCATCGGGATCTCAAGCAGAGGTGTCTATCGATAATGATAAAAATACAGTAATTGCTTTGCGAGAGATAGCAGAAAAGAAAATTGATTTGGTTAAAACATGGGACTCCATTGTAGTTTCATCCCAAAGATATCAACCAGTAGAAGATACAGACATAGATGACAATGAAACAGTTCCAATGAATGAAAATGCTTCTCAAGTTTCTTTTGATAATTTTGAAAAAGAAAATGCATCTGAAAAGAAACGAAAAAAAATATATATGACTCAAAATGAAATTCAGAAACTTATCAGTCAGAAGAAAAATAACAACCAAGAAGATGATCAAACTGATAATCCAGAAGTTGACTTAGAAAAGCAAGAAGTCTAAAAAAATAATTTAATATTTAAAAATTTTGATTTTTGTCATAATATTTTGTTGTGTTACGACAAGTTGAATTATTAGAAAAAGTCAAATCATATGATCCAAACGTTGAGGAAAAACTTCTCAATAAAGCATATGTTTTTTCAATGAGAGCTCATGGAAGTCAAACAAGAGCGTCCGGAGATCCTTTTTTCTCGCATCCACTGGAAGTAGCCGGTATACTTGCAGACCACAAATTCGATTCCAGAACAATAATTACTGCTCTTCTTCATGATGTTGTTGAAGATACAACATATAGTCTTGAAGATATAAAAAACAGTTTTGGTTCTGAAATTTCATCTTTAGTAGATGGTGTTACAAAGTTATCCAAATTTGAGGGTAGATCCGACAAGTTTAATCAAGCAGAAAACTTCAGGAAATTATTACTTGCTACATCAAGAGATATTAGGGTTTTATTTGTTAAGCTTGCAGATAGACTTCATAATATGAGAACACTAAAATTTATAAAAGATGAGAAAAAAAAAAAAAGAATTTCTTATGAAACACTTGAAATCTATTCACCTCTTGCCGAAAGACTTGGGATGGAAGAAATCAGAAAAGAACTTGATGATTTAAGTTTTAATGTAACTGAGCCAGAGCTCAGAGATTCAATAATTCAAAGACTGTTGATGTTGAGACAACAGGACGAAGATATTCTAGATAAAATTATTAAGAATATTGAAGAGTTTCTTCTTGAGCGAAAAATAAAATTCAAAGTTTTTGGCAGAGAAAAAACCCCTTACTCCATTTGGAAAAAAATGAAAGTCAAATCCGTAAACTTTTCTCAACTTTCAGATATAATGGCCTTTACAATTTTAGTAAAGGAAACCAAAACTTGTTACGAAGTTTTGGGTCTTCTTCATCAAGGTTATTCGTATGTTCCAGGAAGGTTCAAAGATTATATTTCAACTCCAAAACCTAATGGTTACCAATCAATACACACCACACTTATTGGCCCGCTAAATCAGAGAATAGAAATTCAAATAAGAACCTTCGTGATGAATGAAAAAGCAGAGTTTGGCGTTGCTGCACATTGGATATATAAAGATAAGATTAATCCAAAAGACGGAAAACAATATAGGTGGATGAGACAAATTTTAGATATTCTTGACCAGTCAAATGAGCCAGAGGAGTTTCTTGAACACACCAAAATGCAAATGCATGCAGATCAGGTTTTTGTTTTTACGCCAAAAGGGGATATTGTAGCTTTGCCAAAAGGGGCAATGCCATTGGATTTCGCATTTTCTGTTCATTCTGATGTGGGTTATTTTTGTTCAGGAGTGAAGATTAACAATTCTATCAAACCACTTTCAACCAAGCTTAGAAATGGAGATCAGGTAGAAATCATTCGCGGTAAAGACAATTCAGTTCTTCCAGATTGGCTGGAATTTTCTATTACAGGAAAAGCAAGAGTCTGTATTAAAAGATACCTCCACACAAAAGAAGACGAGGATTTTAAAAAACTTGGAAAAGAAATCTTAATTAATCATTTCAAGAATCAGGGTATGAGATACTCAGAAACAAATGTTAAAAATATTTTAGATAAATTTAAGCTTAAAGACTTAGACGATCTTTATAAATTTATAGGATGTGGTAAGATTTTTCCCAATAAGATAGTGTCATCAATGTTTCCAGAAAAAAAACTTCTTAAAAAAAATGACAAGATTGTAATCCTCAACAAGCTTAAAGAAAAAAATAGATCAGACGATTTTCCTTTAATCGTCCATGGCCTTACTCCAGGGATGAGTATTCACTTTGCTAAATGTTGCAATCCAATTCCAGGAGATGAAGCTATTTCTTTTGTGATGAAAAATAAAGGATTAATTATTCATTTAAAATTATGTAAGGAATTAAAAAAAGCAAAGTCAGAAAATAATAAATTTATTAAAGTATCGTGGGAAAACTTAAAATACAAAAAAAACGACTTTGTAGCTAAAATAAACGTTTTAATCCGAAATAAAATAGGTGCATTAGGTGTCTTATCCTCTATTATTGGAAAAGCTTTAAGTAATATTAGAAACTTAGAAATAACTGAAAGAAATACTGACTTTTTCAAAATTAATATTGACATTGATGTAAAAAATAAAACCCATCTTAGTAAAGTAATTGCCTCTTTAAGAACTTCTGATTTTGTAGAGAATGTTTCAAGGATTTAGGGAGATGTAATGCAATTTTCTAAATTTATCAGAAGTATCAAAATGAAGATTTATAGAATCAGAGATTTTCCCGAATCTGTTGCGATTGGTCTAGCATGGGGTGTCGCGATATCGTTTACACCCTTGCTTGGGTTTCATTTGATTATTTGCTACCTTGGCACACTTGCAATGAGGGGTAATTTGATAGCCGCTACTGTTGGCTCGGTAATCGGAAATCCATGGACTTTTCCCTTCTTTTTCTATGTTGCCTATAAGTTGGGTGTAAACTTTATTTACTCTCCTCTTGAGTATTATGAATTTAAATTAAGTTTCTTAATAGAAAATTTTAGTAAATTATTTTTTCCTACTTTGCTTGGTAGTTTACCTATTGCAATTACAACCTGGTTTATTACTTATAAAGTTAGTAAATTTTATTTGGAAAAAAGGTTTTATGAAAAAAAAAATAAGATTGGGAGTTAATATAGATCATGTGGCGACCCTAAGAAATGCAAGAAACGAAAATTTTCCTGATTTATTAAAAGTCGCCAATATTTTAAGAGACTGTAATGTTGACTTAATCACAGTCCACTTAAGAGAAGATAGAAGACACATAAACGATAAAGATGTTGAAGAACTAAAAAACAGAAATCATCTCCCTCTAAATTTAGAGATGGCTGCTACTGACGAAATGAAAAATATTTGTTTTAAAACCAATCCTTTTTCTTGCTGTATTGTTCCTGAGAGAAGAGAAGAACTCACAACCGAAGGAGGATTGGATGTAAAAAATCAGTTAGATTATCTTGGTGAATTTGTGTCTGAATTTAAAAATAAAGATATAAAGTTGTCATTTTTTGTAGATCCTGACATACAGCAGATTGATGCAGTTGCAAAGCTTGGAGTAAAAGTAATTGAAATTCATACAGGAAAATTTGCTGTTAATTTCAATAAAAAAAATCATCATTTAGAATTAAATAGAATCAAGAAAGCAGCAGAGCATTGTCTAGAAATTGGAATAGATTGTCATGCTGGACATGGATTAAACTTCGATAACGTTAAGGAAATTTCAAAAATACCAAATATTATAGAACTTAATGTAGGGCATTTTTTAATTTCAAATGCCATAATAGATGGTTTGGATATGACAATAAAGAAATTCATGAAAATTATAAATCATCCTAGCATTTGAATATTTTTGTAATAAAATTCAAATATGAAAAATACGTTTTTTAAAGAAAAAAAAAAGACAGTAGCTTTAAGAAAAACTTGGTTTCACTTTTGTATGCAATCATTGCCGCTCTTCTGATTAGAAGCTTCCTTTATGAGCCTTTTAGTATTCCCTCTGGATCTATGTATCCAAATCTTAAAGTTGGAGATTATCTATTTGTATCTAAATTTTCATACGGTTTTTCGAAACATTCTCTCCCATTTAGCATGCCTATTATTCCAGGTAGATTATTTTCCAAGGAGCCAGAAAGAGGTGAAATTGTTGTTTTTAAAACACCCGAAGATAATAGAACTGACTACATAAAACGAGTAGTTGGTCTGCCAGGCGATTTGTTAGA
>CACFLF010000019.1 GCA_902567115.1 uncultured Alphaproteobacteria bacterium | reverse complement strand
AAAAAATAGGAATTATTGGGCGTAATGGAATTGGAAAATCTACTTTTTTAAATTTAGCTTCACACAAAATACAACCTGAATCAGGAAATATAAAAATCAGAAAGAAATTGAACTTTAGTTTCTTTGATCAAACTGGTGAGCAATTTGAGGATAAAAAAACGATAAAAAAGAATTTGATTCCAAGCGGAGGTGATTACATCGATGTTGGGAATAAGAAGATGCATATTTGTGGATATTTGAAGAATTTTCTTTTTGAACCAAAGGACGTAGACAGAAATTTAATTAGTTTATCTGGTGGTGAGAGGAATCGTCTTCTCTTAGCTAAAATATTAGCTAAACCCAATGAAATTTTAATTTTAGACGAACCAACCAATGATCTTGATATCGAAACAATTGATTTGCTTATTGATTTTTTAAATATGCACAAAGGTTCATCATTAATAAGTTCTCATGACATTGATTTTTTAGAAAAAACTTGTCATAGATTTTTCTTTTTCGACGGTTCTGGAATTATAAAGTTTTCAAATAAACCGGAAATATGTAAAGTTAAGACTGTTGATGAAAGTATAAAAAAAGACAAAAAAGAGAAACCAATCAGTTCTGAAAAACTTATTAATAAGATTCTTAAAAAAATTCAAAATAAAGAAGATCAGATAACTGATTTAACGAGCGAATTAGAAAAAACTAATTTTTCATCAAAACAAGAAAGTAATTATAATTATTTGGTAAATGAATTAAAAAAAGCACAGTTTGAACTTAACACTCTTGAAAAGGAGTGGATTGATATTGAAGAAAGAATGATACGTGATGATTAAATCAAATTCTTTTAACATCAGTATATTGTTTTTTGGTATTCTTTTATCAATAGTACCAGACATTTTAAATATCAATGACGGCTTTACAAGTGATGAAAAGTTAGTGATAAGAATGTTGATTTTAATGATTTTCTGTTGGCTAACTGAAATTATACCTATTTCTATTACAGCATTGCTTCCAATATTATTTTCACCCTTTTTTTTAGAAATTAAATTTACAGAAATCCTGAATCAATATGCGAGTTCAGTTGTTTTCCTTCTTTTAGGAGGGTTTATTTTGGCTCAAGGTTTTGAAAAGAGTCAGTTACATAGAAGAATTGCTTTAAAAACACTTTTAGAATTTGGGAAGACACGAAAGAGAATAATTTTTATTATAATGTTCTCCTCAGCATTCTTTAGTATGTGGTTATCGAATACTGCAACATGTTTATTAATGCTTCCAATAGTGAAAAACATACTTGATAATAATTTTAATACTTCGGATGATAATGAATTCTCGAAATTTCTAATACTCTCAATAGCGTATGCTTCCTCTATTGGAGGTATGGCCACTCCAATTGGAACAATACCTAATGCAGTTATGATTGGTTTTCTAAAAGAAAACCATAATATTGAAATTGATTTCGTCCAGTGGTTCACATTCGGTTTTCCTTTGGTACTAATTTTACTTTTCTTACTTTTTGGATATCTTGGACTAAAATTTGAAAATAAAAATGTTGATAGAAAGTTTATTAGTAAGAAATTTCAAGAATTGGGAAATTTTTCTTTTAAAGAAAAAGTAACAGTTTTTATATTATCGCTGACTTTAAGTCTATGGATTCTTAAAAATACACTAAATGAAGCGTTTGGAATTAATTTAAATGACGCAGTAATAGCAATATTTGGATCTTTTCTTTTCTTTATAATACCAATAAAAAAATCAACTTTCATTCTTTCATCTGATTGGTATAGAAATATCCCTTGGAACGTTCTCATTCTTTTTGGAGGTGGACTTTCCATGGCATCTCTTATAACTTCAACAGGACTTGCAAATGAATTTTCTAAAATTTTTTATTTTTTTAACTCATTTAAATTATTAACCTTAATATTTATAATTGCCATAATCACTTCTTTTTTGACAGAATTCACAAGTAATACTGCAACTACTTTCCTTCTCTTACCAATCTTAAGTATATTTGCCTTAAATAATAATATGGATGTGATCAATTTAACATTACCATTTGTACTTGCTGCCAGTTGTGCTTTTATGATGCCGATAGCAACCCCACCAAATGCAATAGTTTACTCAAGTAATAAGTTTAAAATCTCATTTATGGCTTCAAATGGTTTTTTTATTAATTTGATTTCTGTTACAATAATATCCCTTTATGTTTACTTTTTTAATAATTTCTAAAACTTAACAATGAAAAATATTGCTATTTTGGTTGATTTGGAGCTTACAACTCACGCAGGTGGACATGTGAAATTCTGGGAAAGAGTAAGCTACTCAATAAAAAATTCCTATTCAAAATTCCATTTTTCGCTTTTTTTTCTAGGTGACAGCTTTAAGAAAAAAAAGATAGGAGAGAACGTTACTTTTTACACATTTAAGCCGATAATATCATCAAAAGTTCTTAAACATCTTGGAGTAGATGCTGATGCAACAGATTTATTTCCAATTAATCCAAGACTATTTATGATTTTAAAAGACTTTGATTTAATTCACACAACAGATCAACTTTTTACAATGGCAAAAACAGGACTATATGCTTCAAGATTTTGGAAAATCCCACTAACGACTTCTTTACATACTGATACACCTTCGTATTCAGGATATTACATTAAGAAAATTTTTAAAAACTTTCCAAGGTTAGTTTACTATTTGTTTATAGACAAAATAAAACTGCATCAAAGAATTCCTAAAAAACAAAAGTTGAGAATGAATAATTATCTTATGAATTGTGATAAAGGAATGATCAACGATGAGATCAATTTTAAAAAATATAACTTTCAGTCAGATGTTTTGGATAAAATAACAAAGTTATCTAGAGGTGTTGACAAAAATATTTTTAAAAGAAAAAAAATTGATAAAAAATATTTTTTAAAAAAATACGAAATATCAAAGGAAGATAAAATTATTTTATTTTGTGGAAGAATTCATGAATTAAAAGGCATCTTTCTACTTTCAAAAATTCATAAAATTCTAAAGAAACGAATAAAGATAGTTTCTATTTTAGCTGGTCAAAACATTCATGGTGATAAATGTCTGGAAATTGGAGGTAGTAAAATTAAGTTGATAGGTTATGTTGACCAGAATGAAATTTCTAATTTATATAATTTATGTGATCTATTTGTATTTCCCTCTAAATATGAGATTGGTCCACAAGTAGTTTTAGAAGCAAAATCATGTGGTGCCATACCGGTAGTTTATCCAACAGGGGGTGGAAAGAGAATATCTAAAAGTGGAGAGGATGGAATTGTAATTAAGGAATATGATTCAACAGTTTGGGCTTCAGAGATTAAAAAACTTTTAGACGACAAAAAAAAAATTAACTATATGAGAAGTAAGATTTTAAATGAATTCAAACCAATGTCCTGGAAGAAAATTTTTCAGAAATTTTTTGTCGACGAGTGGAATTTGATTCTTAAATGAAAAACATTTTATTTATAATACCTCACCCAGATGACGAGATTGTAGGAAGTTGTTGTATAATTAGAAGATATATAAGCAAAAAAAAAAATATTTTTTTATTTTTTGTCACAAATGGAGTTATTTCCTCAAGTTCTTCTTGGTTTTGGAATAAAAAAAAAGTTGAAAATATGATAGATATTAGAAAAAAGGAAATGAAATTAAGCGTGAAAAAACTAGGTGTTAAAACTATTTATTTTCAAAATATCTCAACAAGAACATTAAAAGATAAAATTTTTAAAACCTACGACAAGATTCGTAAAATTATAATTTCACAAAAAATAGATGCGTTATTCTGTCCAGCCTATGAAGGAGGTCATCAGGATCACGATGTTTCAAATTTTATTTGTTCAAAGTTGAAAAATTATTGTAAGGTTTATGAATTTTCAGAATATAATTATTTCAACAAGAAAATAAATTGTAACCAATTTATAATTAATGATGATAATTTAACAACTTTGAACCTTACGGAAGAGGAAAAAGAATTTAAGAAAAATTGTTTAAAAATATATAAATCCGAAAAGAAAAATCTTAATTACATAAATATCAATGTAGAATCATTTAGACCTTTAAAAGATTACGACTATTCTAAGCCAGCTCACTCTGGTGTTCTCTTCTATAGAAGGTTCAGTTTATTTTCTTGGCATCCTCGAGTTGATGGTGATAAACCAGAGTATGTGTGTAAAAAAATTACAGAATCAAAAATTTTTAAATAAATGACAAAGATTAAATTTTTATTTTTTCTTGCTTTAGGAATCTTTATATTTCATTGGGTATACAAATTTTTTGCTGGACCTGAATCAATTACATTAATACTGAATGCAAAATACAAAATTTTTTATCTTGTAATAGCTCACATACCAACACTTTATTTTGACAGTTTGGCATGGATAATATTGATGAAAAACAAATTATCAATGAAAACTGCATTTATAATAACATGGATTTCACAAACGTCTGGGAAATTTATACCTTCAGGAAATATTACTGGTGAATTTGTTAGATTTTATCTTGCTAGAAGAAGTGGTCAGAAATTTAGCGAAGCTTCGTCAACGGTTTTAATGGATTTATTTATTGCAACTTTTTCATTATTTCTAATTGGTCTTGCAGCTTTAATTTTTATTGTTTTTTCTCTCAAATCAAATTTAATTCTCAATCAATTTCAATACTTAATTTTGGCGTTCTCTTTAATTTCCTTAGGCACTTTATTTTTTCTACTTATAATAAGAAAAAGAGTAATTTCTAAATTTTTAGTGATTACAAAAAAAATTGAATTTTTAAGTAAAAAAAATATTTTCAATCTTCTAAGATTAGATATTTCTCTAAACAAATTAAGTCATAGAAAATGGCGTTTGCTGAATGCAGTTGTGTTGAGACTAATGGGTTGGATTGCCGGTGCTTTTGAGATTTACGTTTTTCTTTGGGTTATAGGTGTTGATGCTAAAATTAGTGATGTAATAATAATAGAATCAGTTACAGCTATTATCAGATCAGCTGCTTTTTTCATACCTTCAGCTATAGGTGTTCAAGAGCTTGCTTTTGTGATTGTTGGAGAGCTAGTAGGATATTCTAGTATAGTTTCTTTTTCAGTTGCACTTGGAAGAAGATTGAGGGAAATAATGGTAGGAATTCCGGCAATAATTACTTGGATTATTATTTTTAGAAAGCAATCAAATCACTTTAATTAATTCAACTTTATTGTATTGAAGTGAGTATTTCTCCAAAATGTTATCTAAATTAATTTTAGCTTGCTTTGGTTTGACACTAATAAAAAAGGTATTTGGTCCTGTTCTATTTCTTATTACTGGCATAGAAGTTTTAATATTGCATTCATTAAGATTTTCAAAAATATATTTTAAGTGATCAAAAGTTTTCTTCCTAAAGGACTGAAATTGACAAAATATTATGATTTTATTATTTTGAAGATAAGTTTTACAGTCCTCAGTTAAAACATACTTCATAGAGTTTTTTCCGGTTTTATTTACAGCGAATCCATTGTCTGGATCTAAAAAAATTATTTGTTGATTTCGATGATGATATAATGATTGTTCAAGCCATTTTTTTCTGTTGTTAAATTTAATAGGTTCATTAAAAAAATTTATATATTTTTTCAAATGCGTTTCGTTAGTAAAAAGCTCTAAATTTCTAAATTTTTTTTTTTGGAATTTTTTGAATTCATTTATTATAACGTTATCATATAACTTCAATTCCTCATCATGTAGAAATTTTCGCTTTTCACCGTCTTTTTTTTTTAATTCAGAGGGTCCAATTTCAGCTGGATTTACAAGATACCAATTCAATCCTACTTTCATATTAAGTTGAGTACTTAAAAATTTTAGGAAAAGAAATTTAAAATAATCGTGAATATCTCCTAGGTAACGCTCTTGCATAATTGATTAAAAAATAAACATTAACTTAGTAGTGCATAAATATTAGTCAATATTAAAATCCAAAATAGTAATAATAAATAAATTATACAATTAAAACAATACTTTACATAAATTGTTATAATTTTGGCACAGTTCCTGCATATTTCAACCATTAATAATAATAATATCTTAATAGGGAGAAAATATGATTTCTTATATTTTTAACAGGAATGTTAAGTTTAACCTAAGCAAAATATTAAACTTTTCATTCTTTGCATTATTTTTACTACTCTCAGTAAATGTCAATGCACAAGATGCAGCAGAAGCCGCTCCTGCTGTTTCATCGGAAGTAGCGTATATTTTAAATACGTTCCTTTTTTTAGTTTGCGGATTTTTAGTAATGTTTATGGCTGCTGGCTTTTGTATGCTTGAGGCCGGCCAAGTCAGAAGTAAAAACACTGCAGTTATCTGTCTAAAAAACATAGGCTTATTTTCAATTGCTGGCTTAATGTACTTTTTAGTTGGCTATAATTTGATGTACGACGGTGTTGATGGTGGATACATTGGATCTTTTTCATTGTTTGATAGAAGCTCAGACGTTGATTTAGAAACTGGTTATGCTGCTGCCTCTGACTGGTATTTCCAGATGGTCTTTGTTGCAACTACAGCATCAATAGTTTCTGGAGCATTAGCGGAAAGAATTCTTATTTGGCCATTTTTTCTTTTCATAGCTATATTAACAGCGTTCATTTATCCAATTGCTGGCTCTTGGCAATGGGGTGGAGGTTGGTTAAGTGAAATGGGTTTCTCTGACTTCGCAGGATCAACTTTAGTTCATTCAGTAGGTGGATGGGCCGCACTAGCTGGTGCAATCTTATTGGGTTCAAGAGATGGAAAATATTCAGCTGATGGTAAGGTCAACGTAATACCAGGTTGTTCTCTTCCAATGACAACACTCGGTGTATTCATCCTGTGGCTCGGTTGGTTTGGCTTTAACGGAGGGTCTCAATTAGCTCTTGGATCTGGAGCTGATGCAACAGCTGTAGCAGACATTTTTGTTAATACAAATCTTGCAGCTGCTGGCGGAGTTTTAGCATGTATGATTGTAAGTAAAGCAACAAATAGTCACACCAATATTGCAGCAACCTTAAATGGTGCTATCGCTGGTTTAGTAGCAATTACCGCTGAACCGCTTACTCCTTCAATGGGTCAAGCCGTGATTATTGGTGCAATTGGCGGTATAATTTGCATGTACGGTATGAAGTTACTTGATATGTTGAAAATTGATGATGTTGTTGGCGCGATTCCTGCCCACCTTTTCGCTGGAATTTGGGGCACATTAGTTGTTGCCTGGACAAATCCAGATGCGTCTCTAGGTGTCCAAGCTATCGGTGTAGTTTCTTATGGATTATTCACCGTGATTCTCAGTTTTATTGTCTGGTTTGTGATAAAAACTGTGATTGGAATAAGAGCATCTAAAGAAGATGAGGAATATGGTCTTGATATGAGTGAATTAGGCACTGTTTCTTATCCAGACTTTAATAAATCCAAATAAACTGACTCCCCATAGATAGATAGTGAGTTCTAAATTTTAGAACTCACTTATCTATTTTTACAATCAAGTGGATTCAAACTTACTTTTTTCAAATTTAGCTCTAAAGAATAATCGGGATAATCGTACCTAAAAAAACTTGCTATTCCTTGGTTATTTAGGTGAAGCGTTTGCTCAAAAATTGGAGTTTGCACTTTATCTTGATAATATGCCATCCTTACTTTTCTAAACTTATTTTTAATACCCTTGCCTAATTTTTTTTTATCTACAGAAACAACTTCATCAGTAAAGAATACTGAAATATTAAAATATTTGTCTGGAATTGTTCCCTCATAAACGTTGCGTACTATTAACTTTTTTCCTGATTCAAGATTGTCTAAAACATCTTCTAAAAATTTATGAGGAAAAATAACATCTTTTGAAAAATTATATTCTTTATCATTTTGCTCAAACTTAATATTCAGACTTTCCTTTCTTTCAGCCTTACCGTAGTGTCTCTCAACAACTTCTGCGTCTTCCTTTACCTCTAAAACAAATTCCATTCTTTTGCCATCGCTCATTTCGTTTAATGAGTAATTAATTTCGCTAACAGTTCCAACACCATAAGAATTTACAAATCTTGTCATCATCCTTTGAGTTGTGACCCAAGATTGTTCACAGTTATTGATCCAATCAATTAACAAGTATCCAGATGCTTTATCGACATATGTTTTTCCAGGAACTCTAGGAGAATCAATTTCTGCTAGTGAAATATCATATTCGCTTTGAAATGATAGAAGCTTAGCAGTTGCAATATTAGGATTACATAAGAAGAAAATGGAGAGTGTTAAAAGAAGATTTTTGAATTTTTTCATGTTATATTTGTTGTTAAATTTACTCTTTTTATTAAAGTGAATTAGCATAATATTTTTTTTTAAATGATAAAAGCTTTAATTTTTCTATTAGTTATTTTATTTGTTTTCTTTCTCTTTTTTTTTTCTTCAAAATTTAAAAGAAAAACACTGGTTTTATCTCTATCAATTTTAATAATTACAATGTCTGTTTTAACACTAGCTTTATTTGTATTAGAGAATAATTCCGAGGAAAGGCTGTATATTCCACCTAAATATGACGGAGAAAAGGTAATTCCTGGGTTTTTTGATGAAAAAAATTAACAATTTCGATTTGGTTTGCAAAAACCTAGGTATTCCAATCGTTTTTATAAGGAAGATTGAAAATTCATTAAAAAAATTTAACGGCAAAATATACATCGTAGGCGGAAATGTAAGAGATTTAATTTTGAATAAGTCAATAATTAATCATCCAGATCTTGTTGTAAATTTAGATTTGGAAAAATTATTATACTGTCTTGAAAAAGCCAAAATTAGGTTCCTAAAAATTGGTGAAAAGTTTGGTTCAATTGTTGTTTTACACAAGAAATTTAAATTTGATGTTACTGTTATGAGAAAAGACATAAAAACAGACGGAAGGTGGGCAAAAATTAAATTTACAGATAGTCTTGAAGAGGATTCGAAAAGAAGAGATTTTACTTTTAATTCTATATATTGCGATACTGATGGTCATCTTGCTGATCCAAATAAAGGAATAAATGACTTGTTGCAAAAAAATGTTAGATTTATCGGTGATCCTAATAGAAGAATTAAAGAGGATTATTTGAGAATACTAAGATTTTTTAGATTTTCATTAGAAATTTCTAATTCGGTAGATAAAGAAATGAGTTTTTTATGTGAAAAACATTTTAAAAACCTTAAATCCTTGTCTTTTGAAAGAAGGATGAAAGAGACAGAAAGAATTCTGTTAAATAATAACTTAAATAAAAAAGAGATTATTCCGTCATTACAAAAATTGCTTGAATGTACCTTTGAGTCTAAGCTTAACTTTACTAGCTTCAATGAATTCTGCATTTTTGAATCATTAATTAATAAAAAAAGTTTTGAAAGAAGATTAAAATTTTTACTGAGAAATAATAAAGATATTCCCAACTTTTTTTTAAAAAATTCGACGACACATTTTAAAAAAAGATTGAAGAATCAAATTCATTTTAAAGATTACTCGGATAGGGAATTGAATATGAATTTATTAAAATTCAATAAAATCTATATTACTGACCAATTAATCATCGACTGCGTGAAAAATAAAATTTCACGAAATTATTTTGATAAATATTTAATGAAAATAACTAACTACAAAACAAAAAAAATTCCATTGACGGGAGAAGATCTTTTAAAAATGGGTTTTAAGCCTGGTAAAACAATCGGAAAGATACTTGCAAGGTTGGAGACTTTTTGGGTAGAGAAAAATTTTAAATGTTCGAAAAATGAATGCATAAAATTTGTGCAAAAATTTTTACCATGAAGCCATAGGTGGAAGAGACATAAAAATGGCCTCTATGTTTCCATCTGTCTCTAAACCAAACTTTGTACCTCTATCATATAATAAATTGAACTCAACATACCTTGATCTTCTATGAAATTGTAATAATTTATCTTTATTATTCCATGGTGATTTAATTGTTTTTTCAACAATTGTCTTGTAAGTATTTATAAATGTTTTTCCAACGTTGCTAACAAAATTCATATCCGAATTCCAATCATCAGAATTCAAATAATCAAAGAATATTCCCCCTAATCCTCTTGATTCATTTCTATGCGGCAAAAAAAAATAATCATCACACCATTTTTTGTATTTTTTGTACGAACCTTTTTTGTAATCATTACATGTCTTTTCTAGCTCACCATGAAAATAGTTCGCAATTTTTTTAGATTCTCCAGAATTTTTGTCGCTTGGCGTAATATCAATCCCCCCTCCAAACCATGATTTTTGTGTTACAATATATCTCGTATTCATATGTATAGCTGGAATTTTTGGTGAAAATGGATGAATAACTAAAGAAATACCCGATGCCCAAAATCTTGAATTACGTTCTGTTCCAGGAATTTTTCCCTTCAATTTGTTTGATAATTGACCAAACACTGTTGAAACGTTAACTCCAGCTTTTTCAAAAACATCTCCTCTCAGTAGTCGCATTTCTCCTCCTCCAAGCTTATTTGATCCTGTTTTATCTCTAGTCCATTTTTTTTTTGAAAAAAGATTTTTTGATTTCTTATTTTTATTTTCTATTAACTCGAGTTCTTCGCAAATGTGATTTTGAAGATGTTTAAACCATTCTGAAGCAATCTTTTTATTTTTATCAATATTTTTCATTGTTTTACGCTAAAAATTTTTTATATTATAATAAAATTAGTATGATTATGAACATATGTCAGAAAAAGATTTAAAAGACAAGGATTTATCAGACTCAGTCGATGAAGAAAAAAGGGATTTCCTTTTCATAACTACCGCCGGTCTTGCAGTAGCTGGCGGTGCTGTGACAGCTTTTTCTTTAATTGATACAATGAATCCCGCTAAAGATGTTTTAGCTTTATCAACTACCGAAGTTGATCTCGCACCTATTGAAGAAGGACAAAGTTTAACAGTAATGTGGAGAGGAAAGCCAATTTTTATTAGACATAGAACATCTGAAGAGATAAGAACAGCAAATGATGCTTCAGTCAACGAGTTAAAACATATGGCTAGCGACGAATCACGGGTAAAGAACCCAAAATGGTTGGTAGTTGTTGGTGTTTGTACACACTTAGGATGTGTGCCCTTGGGACAAAAGGTTGGTGATAACAAAGGTGAATTTGGTGGATGGTTCTGTCCTTGTCACGGGTCTCATTATGACACGTCAGGAAGGATTAGAAAGGGTCCTGCTCCACTGAACCTTGAAGTTCCTCCGTACGACTTTGTTTCGGACGAAATCATTAAAATAGGATAAAATTATGAAAGCAAAAGAAACTGAAAATAAGACAGGTATTTCTCATTGGATAGATGAAAGATTACCAGTATTCACATTCATTAACCATAATTTAAGAGACTACCCAACACCAAAAAATTTAAATTATTTTTGGAATTTCGGGTCCTTAGCTGGAGTTACACTTGTTATAATGATTGTTACTGGGATTCTCTTAGCAATGCAATATACTGCTAACACAGAAATGGCTTTCGATAGTGTTGAGAGAATCATGAGAGATGTCAACAATGGGTGGCTACTCAGATATATTCACATGAATGGCGCATCAATGTTCTTCATAATAGTTTACATTCACATGTTCAGAGGACTTTATTATGGCTCATACAAATATCCAAGGGAAATATTGTGGATGCTTGGAGTGGTTATACTTTTATTAATGATGGCAACAGCTTTCATGGGATATGTCTTGCCCTGGGGGCAAATGAGTTTTTGGGGTGCAACAGTAATTACTAATTTGTTTTCGGCTTTCCCCGTGATAGGAGACTACATTGTAACATTTCTTTGGGGAGGCTTCTCAGTTGATAATCCAACTCTTACAAGATTTTTTGTGTTACATTATCTTTTACCGTTCGCAATTGTCGGAGTAGTAGCTTTGCATTTGGTAGCCCTTCATCAATTTGGTTCTAACAATCCAACGGGAATAGATGTTAAATCAGATGGAGATACAATACCATTTCATCCATATTATACAGTTAAAGATTATCTGGGTCTTGGTGTCTATCTTATTGTATTTGCTTTTTTAGTGTTTTTCGCTCCAAATTTTTTGGGTCATCCTGACAATTATATTCCAGCTAATCCTCTGCAAACTCCTGCTCATATAGTTCCAGAATGGTACTTTTTACCTTTTTATGCAATATTACGGGCTGTACCAGATAAGTTGTTAGGCGTTTTGCTAATGTTTGCCGCTGTGATGGTTTTGTTTTTTCTTCCGTGGCTTGACAAACATAAAATAAGGAGCGCCAATTTTAGACCATTTTATAAGCAATTCTACTGGTTGTTTTTTATAAACTGCATAGTACTTGGTTGGGTTGGAGCTATGCCTGCTGAAGGTATTTACGTTTTAATATCAAGAGTAGCAACACTATACTATTTTGGATTTTTCTTAATCATAATGCCATTTCTATCAAAATTTGAAAAAACTACTGATCTTCCTTCCAGTATTTCAGCTGCAGTGATTTCAGAAAAATTTGACAATAAAGAACCCTCTTCCTCAGAAAGTTATGTTAAGTAAACCTTTCAATTTCTTTATTTGTTTTTTATTTTTATTTACTATTCCAAATAGCTTTTTTGTTAAAGCTGCAACCTCAAATGTGGAACTTATTCAACAAAATTGGCCATTCAACGGGATTTTCGGAAGATTCGATAAAGCTTCTCTACAAAGAGGATTCAAAGTTTACTCAGAAGTATGCTCCGCTTGTCATGGGTTAAGACATATTTCATATCGAGACTTAGAAGGAATAGGTTATTCAAATGATGAGATTAAAGTAATTGCTGGAGAATACGAGATTACTGATGGTCCTAATGACGAAGGCGAAATGTTTACAAGAGATGCAAAAATGAGCGACAAATTCGTTGGACCATACGAAAATGATAAGATTGCACGTTTGGCAAACAATGGAGCTTATCCTCCAGACTTATCATTAATTGTAAAAGCCAGAGGAGGGGGCGCAGACTACATTTATAGTCTACTAAATGGATACAAAGATTTTCCAGAAAATTTTGAGGCAAGTGAAGGAATGTATTACAATGAATACTATCCAGGTAATCAAATAGCAATGCCACCCCAAATCGAAGACGATATAGTTGAGTTTGATGATGGTACAATAGCTACACACAACCAAATAGCTAGAGATATCACTTCTTTTTTGGCTTGGACTGCTGAACCAGAGTTAGAAAGAAGAAAAAGTTTAGGAGTAAAAACTCTTTTCTTTTTAGTTTTAATTACAATTATGTTACTAGGTGTTAAAAGAAAAGTTTGGAAACACTTGGACTAATTAATGACAAAAATCGATATTGCTTTTATTGGTGGAAGTGGGTTATACAAGGTTCCTGAAATAAGCAATGTTAAGTGGTTGAAAATTAAAACAAATTTCGGTCAACCATCCTCTGAGATATGCACAGGAAGAATTGGGAAAACAAAAGTTGCATTCCTTCCGCGTCACGGAAAAAATCACAACATTTCTCCAACAAAAATTAATTACCGAGCAAATATTGAAGCACTAAAAAAATTAGGTACAGAAAATATTATTTCATTATCCGCAGTCGGAAGTCTAAGAAATGATTATATTCCTGGAGACTTTGTTCTTGTAGATCAATTCATTGATAAAACTTATCTTAGAGATAAAACCTTCTTTGAAGACGACTTAGTTGTTCATTTGCCAATGGCTCAACCAATATGTAAGAACATTAAAAGTAAACTAGCTGACTCGCTTACGAAATTAAGAATTAAATTCCACAACCAAGGAACATACATATGTATTGAGGGACCACAATTCTCAACACTAGCAGAATCTGAACTTTTTAGATCTTGGGGTTGCGATGTTATTGGAATGACTAATATGCCTGAGGCAAAACTTTCTTTAGAGGCAGGAATTTGTTACGCTAGCGTAGGAATGGTTACAGATTTTGATTGTTGGCATCCGGATCACGAAAATGTGAGTGTTGATCAAATAGTAAAAACTTTGAATGATAATTCAGAAAAAGCTAAAAAGCTGATTTCTTCAGTAGCTAAAGACGAAAAACTAATTTGTAATAAAAAAATAAAAAATCTATCAAAAAACTCTATTATTACAAATATTGAGAAAGTTAAAAAATCTACAAAAAGAAAATTAAAAAATATTTTGAAATAAATGAAAATTAAAAATAAAAATTATTCAACTCTCTGGGTTGAGAATGACAAAATCAAAATAATCGATCAGACAAAATTACCCTTTAAATTAATAATCAAAGAACTAAAAACCTTAGGTGATTTTTGTAGAGCTATAACACAAATGGAGGTAAGAGGGGCACCTCTTATTGGAGTAACAGCTGCCTTTGGACTGGCTTTAGCCCTAAGAAAAGATGCATCTTCTAAAAATATAGACAAATCAATTAATGCTTTACTTGAAACAAGGCCAACTGCAGTAAATTTAAGGTGGGCACTTAGTTATATTTTAAAAAGGATCAAAAATAAAAAAACCCAAGACAGAGCTAAATTATCGTTAGAGCTAGCAAAAAAAATAAGGCAAGAAGACATAATTAATTGTTTTAAAATAGGTTTAAATGGTTATAAAATAATTGAAAAATTCTACAAAAAGAAAAAAAAACCAATTAACATTCTTACTCATTGCAATGCCGGATGGCTGGCAACAATAGACTGGGGTACTGCGCTATCTCCTATTTTTTTAGCAAATAGGAATGGACTACCAGTTCATATCTGGGTTGATGAAACAAGACCAAGGAATCAAGGTGCACTACTTACGGCTTGGGAATTAAAAAATGAAAAAATTCCTTATACTATTATCGTAGATAATGCCGGTGGATATTTGATGCAAAAAAAAGAAGTTGATTTATGTATTGTTGGTAGCGACAGAACCACTTCAAGAGGTGATGTTTGTAATAAAATAGGTACATACTTAAAAGCACTCTCTGCCTTTGATAATAATATACCGTTCTATGTGGCAGTTCCTCAATCAACTATTGATTTTAAGATTGATGACTCTAAAAAAATACCTATTGAAGTCAGAAGTTCGAAAGAACTTTCTCACTTAACTTTTTTAAAAAAAAAAAAAATTTCAACTGGAGAAATATATTTTAGAAATTCAAATAATTTTAATCCTGCTTTTGACGTTACACCTGCTAGATATATTACAAAATTAATTACTGAAAATGGATTAATAGAACCAAAAAAGTCTGAAATTATGAAGAATTTACAAAAATGAAAAATCTGAAAAATGATATAGTTTATACTTCAAAAAGAACTTTGGATCTAGGATTAAACTGCGGGTCAGAGGGAAATGTAAGTGTAAGAACAAAAGATACCATTTTTATTACTCCATCTGGAATTGAGACAGCTTCCCTAAATGAATCTTTAATTTCTGAAGTTGATATCAACGGAAATGTTAAAAATAAAAAAAAACCATCAAGTGAAATTTTGATGCATCTAAATATTTATAGAAATCGACCGGAAATTTCAGCTATCGTTCATTGTCATTCAATTTGGGCATCAATCCTATCATGTAGTAGAAAAAAAATACCGGCATTTCATTATATGGTAGCTGAGTTTGGAGGAAATGACATAAAATGTGCCGAATATGCAACTTTTGGAACAAGAAAATTAGCAAATAATGTTCTAAAAGTTATTGGAGATAGAAATGGTTGCCTTATATCAAATCACGGTCAATTAACTATAGCTAACAATTTAAATGACGCTTTAAATCTTGCAGTCTCCCTTGAAAAAATTTCGAAACAATATTTTTTTTGTAATTTTCTAAAAGGTACAAAAATCTTATCAAGTGAGGAAATGATTAAGGTTCTGGAGCTCTTTAAGAATTATAAAGTTAAACATTGAATCTAAATGTAATAATATCCCCGTCTGAAACTACATATTCCTTTCCTTCGAGTCGGAGTTTACCGTTATCTTTACAATTTAATTCACCTTTAAAACTCAAAAAATCTTGATAACTAATTACCTCTGCTCTGATAAAACCTTTTTTAAAATCAGTGTGAATTTTAGCACCCGCGTCAGGAGCAAGAGTTCCATTTCTGATTGTCCAAGCTCTAGTTTCTTTTGGACCTGAAGTAAAAAAAGTTATGAGGTCTAATAATGCGTATCCTTCTCTAATTAAAATTGATAAAGAATTATCTTTAAGACCAATAGATTCTAAGAATTCTTTTTTTTCGTTTTTATTTTCAATAATTGCAATTTCTGATTCAATTTTAGCCGAAATTTTTAAATTTTTTGTTTTTTTTTTTTCAGCGTAGTTATCGACTAAGTTTGATAGTTTGTTACCTGTACAAACAGATTGTTCATCAACATTACTTACATAAATGATAGGTTTTAGAGTTAATAAATTATAATCAGATAAAATCTTAAATTGACTGTTATCAAAATCTGATTGACTTAAGAATATTCCTTCATCAAGTGTTTCTGTAGCTTTATGCAAAGTTTCGATTAAATCTGGGTTAATTTTTTTTCCTTTATTTTTTTTCTTTATATTTTCTGTTATATTTTCAATTTTAGAGAAATCAGAAAGTATCAACTCTGTCTCTATAGTTTCAATGTCGTTAAGTGGAGAAAGATTTTTATCAACATGAGTTATATCAGAATCTTCAAAACATCTAACAACGTGAACTATTGCGTCAACTTCTGCAAGATTTGATAAAAACTTGTTACCAAGTCCCTCTCCTTTACTTGCTCCTTTCACTAGTCCTGCAATATCAACAAACTCTAATTGATTAGATATTACTGAAGAGGACTCTGATATATTAGCAATTGCTTCAAGTCTTGAATCATTAACAGCTACTTTACCAACATTTGGTTCAATAGTACAAAAAGGATAGTTTTTTGATTCTGCTTGTTGTGTTGAGGTTAACGCGTTGAAAAGTGTCGATTTGCCAACATTTGGTAGACCAAGAATTCCGCAATTAAACCCCATATCAACCCGCTGAAATTCTTGTTTTAAAGAGTGAAAACTTTTTCAAAATT
>CACFLF010000018.1 GCA_902567115.1 uncultured Alphaproteobacteria bacterium | reverse complement strand
CATATTACTTTATCTTTTCCCACTTGCATTTTTATATCTTCAATTATTTTTTTTTTGAAAAATTTCATATTCCATTTTGCAGAACATCCGCAAATATTTCTTATAAAATTCTTAAGTATTTTTGTTCCTCCAATGGTGTGAACCACCTCTGGATGAAATTGAACACCGTATAATTTCTTTTTTTGATTTTGAATGACAGCAAACTCACAATTATCTGAGGATGCTATCTTTTCAAAACTATGCGGAATCTCTGAAATTTTATCTGAGTGACTCATCCATACTTGGACTGGTTTGTTCGGAAAAAGAACTTTTTCAAGAAGCGGTGATTTTTTTGTTAATTTAATTTTTGTTTTACCAAATTCTCTGTCTGTCGACGGGATTATATTTCCTCCAAATTGTTTTGCAATTAATTGTAGTCCGTAACAAATACCCAAAATTGGGATTTCTAGATCGTAGACATAGTCGTCAATCTTGGGTGAGTTTTTTTCATGAACCGATTTTGGACCACCTGAAAAAATAATTCCTTTTACAAAATTATTACTTAATAATTTTCTCGTCACTTTGTTAAATGGTACTATCTGACTAAAAACCCCAAACTCTCTTATTCTTCTTGCGATTAGCTTTGTAACCTGCGATCCAAAATCAATTATTATAATTGACTCGGTCATTTGTTAAGCTGATAATTTGGAGATTCCCGTGTTATCGATATACTGTGTACGTGACTTTCATTTAGACCGGCTGAAGTAATTTTTACAACTTTTGTTTTATTTTTAAAATCTTTAATAGTTTTATTACCAGTGTAACCCATCGAAGCTTTTAAACCTCCTATTAATTGTTCAATTATTTTCACAACACTGCCTCTATATGGAACCCTTCCCTCAACTCCTTCTGGAACAAACTTATCATCATTTATTATTTCTTCTTGAAAATATCTATCTGCTGAACCACTTCCCATTGCCCCCAGTGATCCCATACCCCTATATGATTTGTATGTTCTTCCGTTTGATAGAAATATTTCTCCTGGTGACTCATCTGTTCCAGCAAATAACGAACCTATCATAACCACATCAGCACCAAATGCTATTGCTTTAGCAATATCACCTGAATATTTTATGCCACCATCTGAAATAATAGGTATATTATTTTTTTTTGCTATTTTGAACGTTTCGGAAATTGCATGCAACTGAGGAACACCAACACCTGCAATAATTCTTGTTGTACAAATAGAGCCTGGACCAATTCCAACTTTTAAAGCATCAGCGCCATTTTGTATTAGTTCTTTCGCTGCTTCAGCTGTAGCGATGTTGCCAACAACTACGGGTAGTTTCGGGAATTCTTTTTTAGACATTTTTAGTGTTTTCACTACATTTTCAGAATGTCCGTGAGCAGTATCAATTACTATTATATCAACACCAGCCTTTTCCAGTGTTCTTATCCTGTTTATGCCTTCACTCTCTCCAACACCAACAGCTGCTCCAACTAGTAGTCTCCCCATCTTATCTTTTGAGGCAAAAGGAAATTTTTCTGCTTTTTCGATATCTTTGACCGTTATTAAACCCACACATTTAAAATTTTTATCTACTACTAATAACTTTTCAATTCTATGTTCATGTAAAAGTTTTTGTGCATTATCCATAGAAATATCTTCAGAGACAGTTACTAAATTATTTTTTGTCATTAAAGTACTAACTTTCTGCTGAAGATTCTTTGCGAATCGCATGTCTCTATTAGTAAGTATGCCAACTAACTTCTGTGATTTATTATCTACAACAGGTATTCCGGAAATATTATATTTTTCTTTTTTTTTTAAAACATTACTTAGAGTCTCATCAGGTGAAATCGTTACTGGATTTATTACCATCCCAGATTCAAATCTTTTTACTTTCGATACCTCCAGAGCTTGATCAACAAAATTTAGATTTTTATGAATGATTCCGAGTCCACCCATCTGCGCTATTTTAATGGCTAGATTGGACTCAGTTACAGTATCCATAGCTGCTGAAATTAAAGGAACATTGAGTTTTATATTTTTTGTTAACTTAGTTGAAATGTTAGCTTCAGACGGTCTGATTGATGATTTTGCAGGCACAATAAGAACATCATCAAATGTAAGAGCTTCTGTTAAATACTTCATAAAATAATTTAATCTAATCCTATAAATTTTTAAACAAAATAATTAATTTTTTTTTGCTATAAGGTAAGTTTCAGGTGACTGTTTTCTTGATGCTTTAGGTTTAAAATATTTAATATCTCTGAGCTCACTTTTCATTTTCCGAATAAGATCTCCTTGCGCACCACCTTGAAAAATTTTAGAAACTAAAAAACCATTTGGTTTGAGAACCTCTTTTGCAATTTCTAAAACTCTTTCTATTAATGAGATAATTCTTAAATGGTCAATTTTTTTGTTACCAGATGAGTTGGGCGACATATCACTCATCAAAAGTTCAACTTTATTAGTAAAATTTTTTTGAATAATTTCTTTTATATCTTCATCAAATATATCTTTTTCTATTGACACTACGTCTTCTATTTTCTCAATCTTTAATAAATCAATTCCAACTATTTTTGAAGATTTTGGACCGAATTTTTTTGCAACTTGAAGCCATCCACCTGGAGCACAACCGAGATCTAAAATATTGTGCGAATTTTTAAGCAAATTAAATTTTTTTTCCATCTCAATTAACTTATAAGATGACCTAGATCTGTAGCCTTCAATTTTTGATTTAATTACGAATTCATCATTCAAATGTCTTTCAAGCCATCTTGAACTGTTGGCACTTATATTTTTTTTTTTTAACTTAATTTTTTTCATGTGCTAAAAGTAAATCACGTAACATTCCTTCTCTCAATCCATTTTGAGAAGCTATTACTTTATTGATTGGAAAGATATCTAATATGATGTTAAGTATTACAATCCCATTCAGTAGAAGTTTATATCTTGATCCAACACATGACATTTTTTTTAAATCTCTTATCTGTAAACTTTTTATTAAATTAATTGAGTCCAAAATCTGATTTTTGTTCATTTGATGGCCTTCAATTTTTTTCAAATCAAAGAAATTCAATTTTTTATGAATAGCACATAAAGTTGTAACAGTGCTGCATGATCCAATGGATACAAATTCAAAATCTAGAAATTGGAGGAGACTATTTTTAAAAAAGTTAAAATGATCTTTTAGTTGCTTTGTAACAAATTCTTTTCCATATATATCTTCTTTTTCTGACAGATTGATTACTCCATATGAAATCGACTTAGAATTAAAAATTTTTTTTTCAACATCAAAAAATGTTAATTCCGTGCTTCCGCCTCCAATATCAAAAATAATTCCCTTATTTTTAATTTTTTTAAAATATTTTTCACAACTTTTTAAACTTAATTTGGCCTCTTCATAGGATGAAATGACTTCTACAGAAATTCCAGTTTCTTTTTTTACTTTTTCAATAAAAAATTCAGGATTTATTACTTGTCTGCACGCTTCGGTGGCAATACATCTGTAATCATTAACTTTAAATTTTAAAAGTTTCTCAGAAAATTTCTTCAAACACTTGAGTGTTTTTTCTATATTTTTTTCTGTAAATTCGTTATTGAAACTTAAGTTGCTGATCAGATTAGTTCCATAGGAAAAATTATGAATTATTTTAAAATTATCTTTAAATTTTTTTACAATGGTTAATCTGCAGTTATAGCTTCCAATATCAATTGCCGCAAAGATTAAATTTTTCAACTCTTTTAATTTATTTGTTAGACTTTATCTTATTAATAATTAATTATTTAAGCAAATTCGTAATTTAATTTCAAAGACACAATGAAAATAACTGTATTAATTATTTTGTTCTCACTAGGCACAGTTTTTCTCTTCCTCAAAGAGGACGATCAAGTTGATATGATCGAAAAAATTGAAACAAAAAAACAAGTTGAAATTAAAATGTTTAAAAAATCTAAATTTTCAAAAGAAATTAAACTTAGGGGATTTAGCGAAGCTTCTAGAACTGTTATCCTTAAAGCGCAAGTAGATGGGAAAATAAGCACAAAACAATTTGATAAAGGCAATTTTTATAAAGCAGGAACTCAACTTTTATTAATCGACCCAGAAGACAAAGTAGCTAAAGTTAAAGAGATGGAAGCACTTCTCAATCAAAGAAAAAAAGAATATGAAGTTGCAGAAAGTTTATTTAAAAAAGGATTTAGATCGGAGGTAAAATTAAGTCAATCACTTACTAATTTTGAAAATGCGCTTGCTCTCTATGAAAAGAGTCAGGTTGCTCTTAATAATACTAAAGTATCTATGCCCTTTGATAGTGCAATAGAAGATAGTTATGTAGAACTAGGTGATTATTTAAAAAAAGGTGATTCAATTGCTAAAGTAGTTGATTTGGATCCAATTTTTGTAAGCTCTACAGCCAATGAAAAGGAAATAAGTAATATACGTATTAACCAGAATGCTAGGGTAAAAATTGGTGATTTTTTCTTTGATGGGAAGATTAACTATATCTCCAAAACTTCAGACCCGAATACAAGAAGTTTCAAAATACAAGTTGAAGTTCAAAATAACGATAATAAAATTCTCAGTGGCCTAACAAGTGAAATACAAATACTTGGCCCTGCAACAGAAGCTTTCTTTATACCTTCATCCTTAGTTACACTTAATAATGCAGGTAAAATTGGTGTGAAAATTATTTTTGATAACAAAGTGAAATTTATTCCTATTCAAATTATTAGTGATACCGGTAAAGGATATTGGATCAATTCAAAAGAACTAAATAAAAACGAGTATATTGATATAATTATTCAGGGACAAGACTTCACAGTAGAAGGTGAACAAGTTGACGTAATTAAAAATGATTGAAAAATTACTTTCTCAGAGAAAATTGATATTAACCTTTTTATTTTTCTTTATTACTTTTGGAATGTATAAATACATTTCTCTTCCTAAAGAATCAGATCCAGATATAAGTCTTCCAGTAATTTATATTTCTTTATTTAATAAAGGTATTTCACCTAAAGATTCTGAACGCCTACTAATCAAACCATTTGAAAGAGAACTTAAAAACATCGAAGGAGTAAAGAAAATTTCATCAACTGCTTATTTAGGAGGGGGAAATATTGTTATAGAATTTGATGCTGGTTTTAATTCAGATAAAGCTCTTTCTGATACAAGAGTAAAAATAGATTTAACAAAAAATAAACTTCCAGATGAGACAGAAGAGCCTAAAGCAACTGAAGTTAATTTATCACGATTCCCTGTTTTAGCGGTTGCTATTTCTGGAAATTTAGAAGATAGAGTCATCCAAAAGTATTCAAAATATTTAAAAAGAAAAATTGAGAGTTTTTCAGAAGTTTTAGAGGTAACCACACTTGGCGAAAGCGAGAGAGAGGTAAAAATAATTGTTAATCCCGATATTGTCAGAAATTACGGACTTACTAATAAAGATGTGCTTGCATCAATTGCAAAAAGTAACCTGATGATCCCAGCAGGGACATTGAGCAATGAAAAAGGAAGTTTTAATTTAAAAATTCCTAGTTTAATTGAAAATAGAGAAGATCTTTTAAATATTCCAATAAAATCAACCACTGATGCTGTGGTAACTCTAGATGATGTGGCAGAGATAAGAGATTCTTTCAAAGATAAATTAGGCTTTGCAAGAAATAACGGACAAAATGCAATTATTCTAGAGGTTTCTAAAAGAACTGGAGAAAACATAATTGAGACAATTAACAAAATTAAAGATTTAATTAAAAATGAAAAAGAAGTTTTACCAAAAGCTTTGAATATTGGAATTTTCCAAGACGAATCAGAGAAAATAAAAACTCAAATTAAAGATCTAGAAAATAATGTAATACTTGCGACATTGATAGTATTGGTCATTATTATTCTGTTTATGGGCTGGAAGTCAGCTTTTTTGGTGAGTGTATCTATTCCTTCATCATTTTTATTATCAATGATTATTCTTTCTTTTTTCAATGTAACAATTAACGTTGTAGTTCTTTTTGCGTTAATTCTATCAGTTGGTATTTTAATAGATGGAGCAATTATTGTTGTAGAATACGCTAACAGAAGAGCAAGCGAAGGGATTGGTAAAAAAAAAGTATTTGTATTATCTGCAAAAAAAATGTTCATACCTGTATTAGCTTCGACTTTAACCACTTTAGCGGCTTTTTTTCCTCTAATATTTTGGCCAGGAGTTGCAGGAGAATTTATGTTTTTTCTTCCAGTAACGTTATTGGCAGTTCTTTCATCTTCATTGCTCATGGCGTTAATTTTTATTCCAACAATTGGTGGAATTTTTGGATTTGATAAATCTTTAAACCAACAAAATTTAAAAAATCTGACTCTTCTAGAAAGTGGAGATCTTAATCAAATAAAAGGTTTGCAGTCAAAATACATTAAAATTATGAGATATTCATTGGACAATCCAAAAAAACTAATAACATTAACATTGGTTTTCTTAGTCTTCACACAATTCTTATACATGAGATATGGAAAAGGGGTAGAGTACTTTCCTCCTATTGAGCCTGATTATGCTGAAATTGTTGTTCACGCAAGAGGAAATTATTCGCCAATCGAGAAAGATGAAATTTTAAAAAAAGTTGAGGATACGATTATTGAAAATCAATATATTAGAAATCTTTACTCACGAAGTGGAACAATAAAAGGTCAAAAGAGAAGTGAATCTGAAGATATTATTGGCAGTATTAAAATAGAATTAATAAATTGGAAAAATAGACCTAAAGCAAATCAAATTTTAAATGATTTAAAAATACAAACTAATAATTTTCCAGGAATTTATATCGAATTTATTGAAAAAAAGGATGGACCTCCAAAAGACAGGGATGTTGAAATTAAAATAGTAAATGCTAAATTAAAAAATTTAAATTCTGATTCACAAAACCTTCTAAATTTTCTTAAAACAAACTCATGGATAAAAAATATTGATTCTGACATCAATAATCCTGGCATTGAATGGGAATTAATTATTGATAGAGAACAAGCGGATAAACACGGTGTTGATATTCAAACAGTAGGAGATGCAATACAAATGTTAACGCATGGTTTGAAAGTAACAGAATTTATGCCGGAAGATAGCGATGAAGAAATAGACATCGTTGTAAAATATGACAAACCTTTTAGGACTTTGGATGAACTAGATCAAATACTTATTGAAGGAAAAAATGGAGCTGTATCTTTGAGTTTATTTGTGAAAAGGATTCCCAAAAAGAAAGTTGGAAAAATAACCAGATACTCTAATATCAATTCAAAGACAATAAAGTTTGACGTAAAAGAAGGATTTATAAGCAATAATAAAGTTAAAGAAATTAAATCGTGGTTGTTTAATAACAAAGATTCTTTTGAATCAAAAATTATTTTTATAGGTCAAGAACAGGATCAAAGAGAGGCAAAAGAATTTTTAATTAAAGCTTTTTTTATTTCAGTTTTCCTAATAACAATTATCTTAATTGCAACCTTTAATAGTTTCTATTATTGTTTAATTATTTTAACTGCAATAATCTTCTCAACTATTGGCGTAATGATAGGATTAATTTTAACGAATAAACCGTTTGGAATTGTTATGAGTGGAATTGGAGTCATTGCTTTAGCAGGCATTGTGGTTAACAATAATATAGTTTTACTAGATACATACAAAAATTTGAGGAAAAAAGGTGAAAGTGTTCGTGATGCTATAATTAGAACAGGAGCCCAAAGACTCAGACCAGTTTTATTAACCACTCTTACAACTTTTTTTGGATTAATTCCAATGGCTATTGGACTTAATATAAACTTTATAGATACCGAGGTGAACTTTGGTAGTCCAAGTTCGCAGTGGTGGATTCAGTTATCAAATGCAATGGTTTTCGGTGTAATGTTTTCATTTATTTTAACTTTGATCATTACACCATGCTTGATTTACGTAGGAGAAAAGTCAAAGATGTTTAGTTCTTCCTGAAGTCAATTATTGCAAATGGAATACTAAGAAAATAAACGATAATTAAAATGATCATTGCTAACCAGAAGTCAGTTAGTAAAAGAGATAAAAAACTAGCGAGCAAAATGATCAGAAGAGATATAATTCTTTTCTCAAACCTAATACCTTTTAGAGAATAAGTAGGAATGTTCGTTATCATCAAAACAGCTGGAATGAATAAATAAAACTTCATAATAAGCTCATTTGCTTCTAGGGGAGTATCAAACCTAAAAAAAAACATCAAAGGAAGAAGAGTTAGTCCCGCTGCAGCAGGAGTTGAAACCCCAGAGAAGAATTTTATTTTTTTCAAATCATTTTTATCCTCAAAATTTGAAAGGTTAAATTTCGCAAGTCTTGACGAAGAGCAAATTGCATAAAAAATAACAACGGCCCAACTACTTTCCATGAACAAAGACCTAGACCAAAGATAAACAACAATGGCTGGTGCAACTCCAAAACTTATAAAATCAGATAATGAATCTAACTCAACTCCAAAATCTGAATTAGTTTTAAGCAGCCGCGCGAGTTTTCCATCAATATTATCTAAAAATGAAGCAAAAACAATTAGTGAAACTGAAATCTGCCATTTTTGGTCAATTGCAAATTTGATTGCGGTTAGACCAAAAGTTAAAGAAATAAAAGTAAATAAATTTGGTATCAAACTTCTTAAAGGCAGTTTTTTCATAATTCACTTTTTTACATCTTTATTGTCGAATTCTGCCAGTATTGTTTCTCCAGCAACAGAAATTTGATTTTCTAATGAATTGATTTTAAAACTTTCTGGAACATACAAGTCAACCCTGCTTCCAAACCTAATTATACCAAATCTATCGCCTATATTAACTGACTGATTTTCTTCTAATTCACATTTAATTCTCCTTGCTACTAATCCAGCAATTTGAACAACATAGACAAAAACATCTTTTTTAATTTCAATTTTAGAAATCATTCTTTCATTTTTTTTACTGGATTTATCTAATGAAGCATTAAAAAAAGCTCCTGGTACATATTTAAGCCATATAACTTTACCTGAAACAGGTATTCTATTTACATGAACATTAAAAACATTCATAAAAATGGAAATTTTATTCATTTTTTTTTGTTTTTCCTCTGTAAGATTTTCTGGAACCAACTCAGTAGAAATAGACAAAATTTTACCGTCAGCAGGAGCAACTAGTATATTATCTTTTTTTGGAGTTACTCGTTCTGGATCTCTAAAAAAATATACGCACCAAATTGTGAGAATAACGCCTATCCATCCTAGAAAATTTGAAAGAGTAGAGAAAATTATAGTACAAATAATAAATAGAATTATAAAAGGATATCCTGCTCTATGTATTGGAGGAATAATGCTTTTTAATAAATCAATATCTTTCAAGAAATCGCCAAATTTGTCGAAAAAATCTTTTTGTTTATTCATATATTTTTTTTTTTCTTTTAATTGGAATATTAAATACTTGTCCGGGATATATTAAGTTCGGGTTTTTAATTTTTCTAAAATTATTTTTATAAATTTCTGTATAAAATACACCTCCACCTAAAGTTTTTCTTGCAATCCTCCAAAGACTATTACCTTTCTGAACAATAATTCTATCATCATAAAATTCAAAATTTGTTTTCTTAAATCTTTTCTTAATATCATTCTCATTGTATGTAAGTATTAGAGTTTCATTATTTATTTTTGCTTTTATAGAAATCTCTTCATTCGAATAATCATTCTTTTTTATAATAAATTTCCAAATTCCGTTTTCATTTGATTTAGTATTTCCAAAAAATTCTGCTGACTTAAAAATCTCAATTTCTGTATTTGGAATAGTTCTTCCAGAGATAATAACAAGACCAGGTGGTGAATAACTCAAAAAATCAAGTGTTATAGAGTCATTGATTTTTTCAAGATTTAACATATCTACGCTTTCAACGTCACTATTTAAAACCTTGGCAACTTTAGGTACACTATTTTCTTCGTGATCGACTAAAACAATGACTGTCTGATCAGAGAGTGAAGATATGTTAAGGTTGTTTTTGTATTGTAGTTTAAATTTTTTAATACCGCTTTTTATCGGAAGTCCACTAATCCATATCCATTCTCCATTTTCATCAGAACTAAATTCAGCAATAATTTCTTCTCCATCTAGTAATTCGATTGGTTCATTTGGTTCTGACTTTCCAGCCATTACAACATCTCCATTTTTAGTAATCCTTACAATGTCAAACGTTAGTAAAGAAGAATTGTAACTTTGAAGTGTTTGAGGGGTTGGGTCTAAATAAAGATCTTTTTTATAAACATTAATTTCTTTTTTAAAAAAGTTTTCTTGTAAGACAGGAAATAAAAAATAAAATAAAATTAAACTCGAAGATAATATTGATAATGTTATAAATTCTTTTTTCATAAACGTACTTTTAATTTAATAATATAACTTAATTCCTAGTTTCCAATGTTATTTATTTTTTTTTGTAAGTTATTAAATTAAAATGAATGAATAAAGGATTAAACTTTTTGATAGAATTTAATTAAATCGCTTATGCCAAAAATTGTTGTAAAAAATAAAATTGTTAATCTTAACGGCGATGAAATGGCAAGAGTTTTATGGAATAAAATTGAGAATGAATTAATTCTGCCCTACCTTGAATTAAAACTAACAAGTTTCGATCTTAGTATCACAAATCGCGATCAAACAAATGATCAAGTAACTTCTGATGCTGCCAACGAGATAAAAAAAATAAATGTTGGATTGAAATGTGCTACAATCACACCTGACGATAAAAGAGTAACAGAATATAATTTGAAAAAAAAATATCCTTCTCCTAATGGAACCATAAGAAATATTTTGAAAGGAACAATTTTTCGGGAACCTATAATGATTAATAAAATACCCAAAATTGTTGATCATTGGAACAAACCAGTAATCATAGCTCGTCATGCGTTCGGTGATATTTATAGATCCAAAGAAATAGTTGTTAATAAAAAAGGGAAACTTACAATTTGCTTTGAAGATGAAAATGGAAATAAGGAAGAAAAATTAATACACAATTTTGAAACAGGTGGTGTTGGTCTTGCATACTTTAATGTGTTTGAGTCTATAAATGATTTTGCAAATTCTTGTTTTAATTTTGCATGTAAAAGAAAAGTTTCACTTTTCTTATCAACAAAAAATACTATTTTGCAAAAATATGACGAAAGCTTTAAACAAATATTCGATGATGTATTTAAAAAATTTAAAAAGGAATTCGAAAAAAATAACTTAACTTATCAACATAGATTAATAGATGATATGGTGGCATGTCTTATGAAATGGAGTGGTGGGTTTATATGGGCATGTAAAAATTATGATGGTGATGTTATGTCTGATCTAGTTGCTCAAGGTTATGGCTCATTGGGATTAATGACCTCTGTGTTACAGAGTCCAGACGGAAAAATATTAAAGTCAGAAGCAGCACACGGAACAATTACTAGCCACTTCAGACAACACCAACAGGGTATTCAAACTTCAACAAATCCAATAGCATCTATTTTTGCCTGGACAAGGGCTTTGAAACAAAGAGCAATCATTGATAATAACTCAAATTTATTAAAATTCTCTGAAAATTTAGAAGATATTTGCATAGAAACAATTGATAACGGTTTTATGACAAAAGATTTAGCACTAATGTGTGGACCAGAGCAAAAATGGATTACTACAAATGAATTTTTCGACATTATTAAGAATAAAATAGAAAATTAAACAATTATTTGTTGTAAGTTATTTTTAAGTTTTTTAAATTTTTCATTTAGTGGAGCACCACCTTGTGAAAGATCCTTTCTTCCACCTCCACCTTTGCCACCTAGATAAGTAATTATTTTTTTTATTATAATAGTAGAATCAAATTTACTTAAGAGATTCTCAGTAATAGATACCACAACTGAAACTTTGTCATCTTCTTGCGAGGTTAATATTATTATTCCTGATTTAAATTGTTTTTTTATTAAATCAGAATTATTTCTTAACTCTTTTGAATGACAATCTATGTTGTCAAAATATATCTTGCATTCTTTGGTGCTAATAATTTTAAGGTTTGAATATTCAATTTCATTAGAAATTTTTGTTTTTTTTGTAGAACTATTTTTTAAATTTTTAATTTTTTCAACAACATTTTCATCGGAAGCTTTTAAAATATTTTTTATCTCAACTAACGAATTTATCTTATCGTCAACATAATCATGTGCATCTTGACCCGTGAGAGCCTCTATCCTTCTGACACCAGAAGAAACAGAAATATCGCTTAAAATTTTAAAGAAACCAATTTGTCCAGTTTGCTTAACATGAGTTCCTCCACACAACTCAATTGATGTCAATATCTGCTCGTTTTTAAATTTACTTTTCATGCTTACAACTCTTACTTTATCAGGATATTTTTCTCCAAACAAAGCAATAGCGCCAGACTTAAGAGCTTTATCCAAACTCATTTGATTTATTTCAACTCCAATATTTGATCTAATTGAGTTATTAACTAAGTTCTCTATTTTCTTATGTTTTTCTGATGACAATTGCTCATTAGATGAATAGTCAAATCTAAGTTTTTTAGAACTCACTAATGAACCTTTTTGACTAACATGTTTTCCAACGACTTGTCTTAAAGATTCGTGAAGCAAATGAGTGGCAGAATGGTTATTACTAGTTTTATCTCGTTTATCTTTGTCAATTTCTAAAAAATATGATTCATTTTTTTTCAATTCGAGTAAGCATCGATTTACAAAGTGCAAGTAAATTCCATTCTTAATTTTCTTAGTATCGGAAATTTCGGCTACAATTTGTCTTTGAGAATTTAATATATTTCCTGAATCCCCAAGTTGACCTCCAGCTTCCGCATAAAAAGGGGTTTTGTCAAATATTAATATTACTTCCTCATTTTTTTTTGTTGAATCAACCAAGATATCATTTTTGATAATATATAATAATTTTGAATTACATGTGGTTGTCTCATATCCACAAAATTGTGTACTAGAAAAATCTTTAAAAATTTCTTGATAATTTTTTTCATTATCTTTTTTTCCAATTCCAACCCATGTATTTTTTTGTAATTTTTTATGCGCCTCTACAATAGATTTATATTTCTTAGTATCTAGACTTAATTTCCTATCATTTAAAATCGACTCAGTCATATCGACTGGAAATCCATAAGTATCATAAAGTTTGAAAGCTATTTCAGGTTTAAATTCTTTAGTTTTAATTTTTTTGATTTCTTTGTTCAACAGCTCAAGTCCTATTGATAAAGTTTCAGAGAATTTTTCCTCTTCATTCTTTAAATTATCTTTAATAAAGAAATCTGCCTTGGTTAATTCAGAATAGGTTTTTTTATATTTTCTTATTACATCGTCCACAAGTCGGTTAAGAATTATTACATCTGGATTCAGTCTATTAACATTTAGAAGAGCTCGTCTTATTATTCTTCTCAATACATAACCTCTTCCCTCGTTAGAAGGTAAAATACCCTCAGACATCATAAAAATAATAGACTTCAAATGGTCTGAAATTATTCTGAAAGGTATCAATAAATTTTTATTTAAATTTGTTTTAGTTTCCTCTTCTATTCTTTTGAAAACATATTCAAATAAGTCAGTATCGTAATTATTAACTTTTCCATTTAGAACCGCCAGTATTCTTTCCAATCCCATACCTGTATCAACAAATTTACCAGGTAGTATTTCCAAACTATCCCCTTTTTTTTCATATTCCATGAAAACAAGATTCCATATCTCAACAAATCTATCTCCATCCTGATTTTTGGTACCAGGCAAGCCTCCTTTTATACTTTCACCATTATCATAAAATATTTCGCTGCAAGGACCACAAGGTCCAGTATCACCCATGGACCAAAAATTATCATTCGATGAAATTCTTATTATTTTTTCGTCATTAAACCCTGAAATTTTTTTCCAAATTTTAAAAGAGAGTTCGTCCTCCTCATATACAGTAATAATTAATCTTTTTTTATCTATTGAATATTCTTTTGTTAATAAATCCCATGCAAGTTTTATTGCTTCTTCCTTGAAATAACCACCAAATGAAAAATTACCCAGCATTTCAAAAAAAGTATGATGTCTTGGGGTTAAACCAACATTGTCAAGGTCATTATGTTTACCCCCTGCTCTCAAGCATTTTTGTATAGAAACAACATTCTTATTTTTTGGATTTTCTTCACCAGTAAACCATTTTTTAAATTGAACCATCCCAGAGTTTACAAATAGTAAGGTTGAATCATCGTTTGGAATCAGAGATGATGACTCAATCTCTAAGTGTGAATTTTTTTTAAAAAAATTTAAGAATGTTTCTCTTATTTTGTTTGAATAATCATTTGAATTTTGCATTTTTCTAAAATGATTATAATTAAAAAATTAGTAATTAATCAACTTTCATTTCTTTATCTGGCAGATCTTCTGTATTATCGTTAATATCATCTTCTGCTTTTACAACTTGTTCTTTATTTTGAGAGCGAATCGATTCCTCTATTTCAAGAGCTACTTTTGGATTCTCTTTTAGATAAATTTTTGCATTTTCTCTTCCTTGACCAATTCTTTCACCATTGTATGAGTACCAAGCACCTGCCTTTTCAACTAACCCGTCTTTAGTTGCTAAATCTAGGATTTCTCCATTTTTGGAAATTCCTTCACCATACATGATGTCAAATTCAACCGTTTTAAATGGAGGGGCAAGTTTATTTTTGACAACTTTTACCCTTGTCTGATTACCAACTACTTCGTCCCTGTCTTTAATAGCACCAATTCTCCTGATATCCATTCTAATTGAAGCGTAAAATTTAAGAGCGTTACCTCCTGTGGTTGTCTCTGGGTTTCCAAACATAACTCCGATTTTTTGCCTGATTTGGTTAATAAATATGACCAGGGCCTGAGACCTTGAAATTGATCCAGTTAATTTCCTTAAAGCTTGGCTCATTAGTCTTGCATGTAAACCCATATGAGAGTCTCCCATGTCACCTTCAATTTCAGCTCTAGGAACTAGGGCAGCAACGGAATCAACGACTAGAACATCAATTGCATTTGAATTTACAAGGGTATCTGCAATTTCGAGCGCTTGCTCACCGTTATCTGGCTGGGAAATAAGCATCTCATCAGTGTTGACACCCAATTTTTTTGCGTATACTGGATCCAATGCGTGTTCAGCATCGACAAATGCACATGTCCCACCTTTTTTTTGAGCTTCGGCAATAACATGAAGTGCTAGTGTTGTCTTACCTGAACTCTCGGGACCGTATATTTCAACTATTCTACCTTTTGGTAATCCTCCGATGCCTAATGCTACGTCAAGACTTAATGAACCTGATGATATTGCGTCAATTTCGACCACTTCTCTTTCTCCTAATTTCATCACGGAGCCTTTACCGAAGTTTCTCTCTATCTGACTGATGGTGGATTCTAATGTTTTTAATTTATCCATAAATGTTCTATAAATGTTCTTTTCGTATAATGTATCATTAAAAATGATTATAGCAATAGATTAATTAATATTCTTTCTCTTTAAAAATCTTTTCTGATTTTTCATGAGATTCCTGTGCCTCTAATGACAATGTTGCTATTGGTCTAGCTATCAGTCTTTTTAAAGAGATAGGTTGATTGGTTTCTTCACAATAACCATAGGTTCCATCCTCAATCTTTCTGAGTGCTTTATTTATTTTACTTATTAATTTGCGCTCTCTATCTCTTGTTCTTAACTCTAAACTTCTCTCTGACTCAATTGACGCTCTGTCAGCATTATCTGGTTTATTAGAGGATTCTTCTTTCAGGTTATTTATAGTTAGAGATGAACCTTGGAGAAGGTCATCTTTCCAATCACTCAGTAGCTGTTTAAAATATTTCAACTGCTTTGCACTCATGAATTTTTCTTTTTCAGATGGTGTGTAAGAACCGTTAATTTTTTTTTTTTCAACCATATTTCAACATTATAATTTATTGCACTATAATTATATTCGAAAAAAAATGAATCAAGAAAAATTTAAAAAAATTAAAAAAGCATGCTTTTTAGATAGAGATGGAGTCTTAAATAAGGACGTAGGTTATCTGCATAAAAGTGAGGATTTTAAATGGATTGATGGAGCTGTAGAGGCTATTAAATTATTAAAAAAAAACAATTTTCTTGTGATTGTCATTACTAATCAATCTGGAATTAGTCGAGGCTATTTCACTTCTAAAGATGTCACAAACCTTCATGAATGGATGAATAAAATCCTAAAAAAAGAAGGTATCCAAATAAATGATTTTTTTTTTTCTGAAGATTTGCCTAATAACAACCCTGAATCAAGAAGAAAACCTTCACCTAAAATGATAAACGAAGCAGTTGAAAAATATAACTTGGATAAGACAAGATGTTTTATGGTTGGAGACAAAAAAACTGATTTAATTGCAGCAAAGAATGCTTCAATCAAAGGGTTTTTGTTTAAAGGGGGCGATTTGTCAGTAAAAATTAGTAAAATTTTGAAAGATCATCTATAGTATTTCTAGAAAATCGATATATATATAATATATAATTGATATACTTACAATGTTAGACATTAAAAATAAAAATTTTTATCCAAAAGGAAGAGACTCTAAAGATTCAGATATTGCTGAAATAAAAGATTTAATAGATCATCTACCTTTGAAAAGAGATATGCTTATTGAGTATCTTCATTTGATACAAGATAAGTATAATCAAATTCGCAAAAAACATCTTGCCGCTCTCGCTAACCTCCTAAAAATACCAATGGCTGAAGCATTTGAAGTTGCCACATTCTATGCCCACTTTGATGTTATCGATGATGAAGATGAATCACTACCACCCACTACAATAAGAGTGTGTGATAGCCTAACATGTGAATTGTTCGGGGCTATTGATCTAATGAAAAAGTTAGAATCAACACTAGATAAAAAAAAAGTAAGAGTTGTAAGAGCACCATGTATGGGCTTATGTGACAAAGCGCCCGCATGTGAAGTTGGTCACAATCACCTTGAAAAATTCTCTCTAAAGGATGTAGAAAAGGCATTGTCAAAAAATGAAGTTCATCCAAAAGAGGTAGGAGGAATCGACTTTAGAAAATATACTGAAGATGACGGATATAAAACTTTATTAAAATGCTACGAGGGAAAATTAAGTGTAGACGAAGTTATAGACGAGTTAGACAAATCTGGTTTAAAAGGTATGGGAGGAGCTGGCTTCCCATCTGGGCAAAAATGGAAATTTGTCAGAATGGAAAAAGGGCCAAGACTTATGACAATAAATGGGGATGAGGGAGAACCAGGAACTTTTAAAGATAAATTGTATCTAGAAACAAATATGCACAAATTTTTTGAGGGAATGTTGATTGCAGCTTGGGCTGTAGAAGCAAAAAAAATATATATTTACATGCGAGACGAATACCCTGGTATCATAAAAAAAATGAAAAATGAATTAACAAAACTAGAAAATAGTAAAATATTAAGGGAAGACACAAAAATCTATGTCAGAAGAGGTGCTGGTGCCTACATTTGTGGCGAAGAATCTGCTATGATCGAATCTATAGAGGGTAAAAGAGGTCTTCCAAGGCATAAACCACCATTTGTTTCAAAAGTAGGTCTTTTTGGTAAACCTACACTTAACCACAATATTGAAACTGTATATTGGGTTAGAGATATTCTTGAGAAAGGTCATAAGTGGTATAGCGATCAAGGCAAGAAAGGTCACAAGGGACCACACAGTTATTCCGTATCGGGTAGGGTGAAAAATCCTGGTGTTAAATTAGCACCAGCAGGAATAACAATGAATGAGTTACTAAATGAATATTGCGGAGGAATGCAAGACGGTCACAATTTTTTTGGATATCTT
>CACFLF010000017.1 GCA_902567115.1 uncultured Alphaproteobacteria bacterium | reverse complement strand
TTCTTTAGTTGAAATATGACTGACGTGATATCTGCATTTTGTATCTCGCACTAACCACAGGTCTCTTTCAATGATCATTGATTCAGAATAATTCGGTATACCAGTAAGTCCCATTCTTGTAGCAAACTCTCCTTCATTTACCATACCCCCTTGACTTAACTCTGGCTCTTCAGCATGTTGAATGATAAGACCATCAAAAGACTTTGCATAGTTAAGTGCTCTTTTCATGACTCTCGCATTAGATACACTTTTATTTCCGTCAGTAAAACCCAAAGCTCCAAATTCTCTCATAAGTTGTAATTCACAAATTTCATTCCCCTCTGCCCCCCTTGTAATGCAACCAGTACAAAAAACCTTACTGAGTGATACTTCCCTTGCTTTTCTTTGAATACTTTGAATTATTGCGGGTTGATCAATTGCTGGGTAAGTGTTTGGCATACAGACCATTGAAGTCACTCCTCCACTTGCTGCAGCTTTACAAGCACTTTTTATTGTTTCCTTATGCTCAAAGCCAGGTTCTCCAATATTAACTCTCATGTCAACAATTCCAGGTGAAATGAAAAAATTATTGCAATCGATTATTTTAAATTTTTTTTCATCAACTGAAATATTTTTTTTCAAATCTTTGATTATTTTACCTTCGATAAGAACATCTTTTTTTTCTATTGTATTTTTATCTGGATCAATTACAGAACCATTTTTTAATAAATAATTAATCGGTAATTTTGAATTATTAAAAGGATTTTTTAAGTTCATTTTTATTTATCCTTTATAAGGGCTTTCAAACAAGCCATTCTGACCGCAACTCCCATCTGAACCTGTTCAAAGATTGCAGATCTGTCTAGATCATCAGCTAGTTCAGAATCTATTTCAACTCCTCTATTCATAGGCCCAGGATGAAGGACCAATGCATCAGAGTGCGCGTATTTTAATTTTTCATTATTTAGACCATAATACCTAAAGTATTCTCTGATTGATGGAACAAAAGAGCCGGACATTCTTTCAAGTTGAAGTCTTAGCATTATAATTACATCAACATCTTTCAACCCCTCCTTCATTTTATAAAAAACTTTTACACCCATTGATTCAATTTCCTTAGGAATAAGAGTTGCTGGACCTATTACCCTTACTTCAGCTCCTAATGTATTAAGGAGGTGAATATTAGATCTTGCAACTCTACTGTGCATAATGTCACCACATATAGCAACTTTAAGCCCAGAAATTGTCTTTTTTCTTCTAAGAATTGTTAAAGAATCAAGAAGTGCTTGCGTTGGATGCTCGTGTGGACCGTCTCCAGCATTAATTACACCACAATTTACTTTTTCAGAAAGAAGTTTCACAGCTCCAGCATCGTTATGCCTTACAACTATGAGATCTGGTTGCATCGCATTTAATGTCATTGCTGTATCTATTAATGTCTCACCTTTTTTAATTGAGCTTGTACCAACTGAAATGTTTAACATATCCGCACCAAGCTTTTTTCCAGCAAGTTCAAAAGAAGTTCTAGTTCTTGTTGAATTCTCAAAAAATAAATTTATGCATGTTTTGTTTTTCAGATCATCAAGTTTTTGATTATTGTCCTCAAGATAATTTGCATATTTTTTGGATAAATTAATTAAATAATTTATTGAGTCTGGAAGAAGGCCCTCGATACCAAGTAAATGTTTATGAGGATAATTTTTGAAAACTTTTTCCTCTGTCATTAAAATTAAATATTATAGCTAAAATTTAATTGTTCAACACTCATCTTAAATTATCTTTTTTTTCTTTAGATCTAAAAGATCTTTACTATCTAGCTTTAAGAACTTTTTTAGTACTGATATTGTATCTTGTCCAAGTTTTGGGGGAGGTTTTTTGTACTGAATTTTAGACTCTGAGAAATTTATTGGATTTGCGATTAATTTTATTTTTTTGTTTTTTGATTTTGAGTGTTTCATTGAAATAACCATTTTTCTTGATTTAACTTGTTTATCTTCAAAAACTTGTTGTATATTATTTATCGGTCCACAGGGTACATTAACTTTTACTAATCCTTCAACCCATTGTTTTATGGTCTTTTTTTTAATAATTTTATTAATTATTTTATTAAGATCACATCTGTTTTTAACTCTCGAAGAATTAGTCTTAAATTTAGGATCATTTATTAAGTTTGATATTTTTGCATATTCGCAAAATTCTTTAAATTGCCTATCATTTGCAATTGCTAAAACCATAAGCCCATCTTTTGCTTTAACTGTTTGGTATGGTACAATTGAGGGATGATCATTCCCAATGCGTTTTGGTATTTCTCCTGATATTAGATAATTTTGGGCTACATAACTTAACCAAGAAACCTGAGAGTCCATCAAAGAAATATCAAGATGTTGTCCCTTTCCTGTTAATTCTTTAAATCTTAATGCTGATAAAATTCCAATAGTAGAGTAAAGCCCAGTTATGATATCAGAAACACCAACACCAATTTTCGTAGGATTCCCTTTTTTTTCGCCGGTAATACTCATTATACCCCCCATTGCCTGTACCAAATAGTCGTAACCTCCTCTTTTTGAATATGGACCATTTTGTCCAAACCCTGTAATTGAACAATATATAATTTCAGGATTAATTTTTTTTATGCTTTTATAATCAAGCCCGTATTGCTTCAAATTTCCAGCTCTAAAGTTTTCTACGAGCACGTCACATTTTTTTATTAATTTTTTTGCTAATTCCTGCCCCTCTTTTTTTGTAAAATCGAGCTCAACTGAATTTTTATTCCGATTGACGCTTAGAAAATATGAACTTTCCATCGGTTTCTTTAAATTTTTATCAAGGTATGGAGGGCCTAAATTTCGAGAATCGTCTCCGCTCAATGGCCGTTCGATTTTTATAATGTTCGCTCCAAGGTCACCTAGAATTTGTGTTGATGTGGGTCCAGCTAATACGCGGGTAAGATCAAGAATGTTGATGTCTTCAAGCGGTTGTTTTATTTTTTTATTCATTAGTCTCTCGGTTTGAATTGAAGAAATCTTCTAAAATAATTCTTGCTGCAAATTTATCTAAAAATTTTTTTTGTTTTTTCTTATTTTTAAAAAATTCATATGTTGAATCTTCAGCCTCGATACTAGTATAATTTTCGTCCCAAAAGAAGAACGGAATATTCAGTTTGGATCTGTTCAAGTGATTATCTAAATTTGTAGTAGTATCAATAATAGATTGACTCATTTTGTTTATTTTTTTCTCTTCACCTAAAGGTAAACCCACAAGAATGCCGCCGATATTATAGTCATTAATGATCTTAATTATATTTTTATAAAATTCTAGATTTCTAACTAATGTTTCCATCGGCATACTTATTTTGTGATTTTCATCAGATATGGCTATTCCAACTTTTTTCTTACCACAATCCAAACAAATAATTTTTTTTTTATTAGTTTTTTTTTTAAACTCTTTTATATTGCGAACAAACATACCTGATGTTATTTATAAATTAATCTAGTTTGTTATTTATGTCTATTGATAATTCAACAGTAAAAAAAGTCGCTAAATTAGCCAGAATCGAAATTAATGAAGAAGAAGAGACTACATTGATTATTGAGCTAAATAATATCCTAGGCTGGGTTGATGAATTGAAGCAAGTGAATACAGATAGTGTTGAACCAATGCTTTCAGTTTTTAATGAGTCAATGCAGATGAGAGAGGATAAAGCGGAATCAAATTTCGATAATAATCAAATTCTTGATAACTCTCCTGAGAGTAATTCAGGCTTTTTTGTAGTTCCAAAGGTCGTAGAATGAATGACTTTGAAAACCTGTCAATTTCCTCCGCTATAGAAGGTCTAGCAAATAAAAATTTTACATCTCTTGAGTTAACAGAGTTTTTTATAAAAAAGATCGAAAAAAACAAAGATCTTAATTGTTTTATTACATCCACCTTTGATAAAGCAATTGAAATGGCAAAAATTTCAGACCAAAAAATCAAAGAAAACGAAGCAAGACCGTTAGAAGGAATACCCATAGGAATGAAGGATCTTTTTTGTACTAATGGGGTGAGAACAACAGCTGGTTCAAAAATTTTAGAAAACTTTGTTCCTTTTTATGAATCGACAGTTTCTAATAATCTTTGGAATTCAGGAGCAATAATGTTAGGAAAAACTAACATGGATGAATTTGCAATGGGATCTGCAAATACAACAAGCTTTTTTGGAAATGTTAAGAATCCACTTGGTTCAAAAGTCAATAAAGAACTTGTTCCTGGAGGTTCATCTGGAGGGTCTGCATCTGCAGTTTCCTCTGGGCTATGCCTTGGATCAACGGGTTCAGACACAGGTGGTTCAATAAGGCAGCCAGCTTCATTTTGTGGGCTCGTAGGACTAAAACCGACTTACGGAAGATGTTCGAGGTTTGGGATGATAGCATTTGCATCTTCTTTAGATCAGGCAGGGCCAATTACAAAAACAGTCGAAGATTCTGCATTGATGCTTCAAGCCATGGTAAGTTTTGATAAAAGAGATTCAACAAGTTCGAGACAAAGCATTCCAGATTTTTCTGACTTTAAAAAACTTTCAATTAAAGGTAAAAGAATTGGTATACCAAAAGAATACATGATTGATGGTTTAAATTCAGATATTAAAAAAATTTGGGATTCTGGAATTTCATGGTTCAAAAGCGAAGGTGCTGAAATTCTAGAAATTTCTCTACCTCATACAAAATCTGCACTGCCAACTTATTACATAATAGCTCCAGCTGAAGCTTCAGCAAATTTGGCACGATACGATGGAATAAGGTATGGATTTAGACACAATGCAGATGATTTAAATGATTTATACCAAAAAACTAGAGGGTTTGGATTTGGAAAAGAAGTTAAAAGAAGATTAATGATTGGAACTTATGTTTTGTCTGCGGGATATTATGATGCTTATTATTTAAAAGCACTTAAAGTTAGAAAACTTATTTCGCAAGACTTTGAAGACTCTTTTCAAAAATGTGATTTAATTCTCACGCCTACGACTCCAAATGTTGCTTTTGCGATTGGAGAAAAACAAACCAACCCTATTGAGATGTATTTAAATGATGTATTAACAGTTCCAGCAAGCTTGGCTGGTTTACCAGCAATTTCAGTACCCTCAGGTTTTAACAGTGAAAAATTACCAATTGGTCTTCAATTAATTGGAAAACCATTTGACGAAATTTCAGTTCTAGCAGCTGGAGCAGTAATTGAGGAATCAAGAGGTTTTTAAATGACTTATGTGATAGAAGGTAAAAAAGATAGTTGGCAAGTTGTTTTAGGGCTTGAAGTTCATGCCCAAATCAGTTCAAAGTCAAAGCTGTTTTCAGTTGCTTCGACTAACTGGGGATCAGATCCTAATACTCAAGTAGAACTTGTTGATTGTGGAATGCCTGGCGCACTTCCAGTTATTAATGAGTATTGTGTTGATCAAGCAGTTCTCACTGGCTTAAGTTTAAATGCTGAAATTAAAAAAATGTCAATCTTTGACAGGAAAAACTATTTTTATCCGGATCTTCCTCAGGGTTATCAAATTTCTCAGTTTGAGCACCCTATAGTTGGAAGAGGTCATATTAATATTGAAATCGAAGGAAAAGTAAAAAAAATAGGTATTACTAGATTACATCTGGAACAAGATGCAGGTAAAAGTCTTCACGACCAAGATATTAAAAATTCATACATAGACCTTAATAGATCAGGTTGTGCATTGATGGAAATTGTATCTGAACCAGATTTAAGTAGTCCCATTGAAGCAGCCGAGTATGTCAAAAAATTAAGAAGTATATTGAGATACATCGGAAGTTGTGACGGAAATATGGAGAAGGGGAATTTAAGAGCAGATGTAAATGTTTCAGTTAAACGTGAAGGAGAGAAACTAGGAACAAGATGTGAAATCAAAAATGTAAATTCGATCAAATTTATACAGCAGGCAATTGAATTTGAAGCAAAACGTCAAGTTGATATTATAGAAAATGGAGAAAAAATAATTCAAGAAACAAGATTATTTGATCCGAATAAATGTGAAACTAGATCAATGAGAAGTAAAGAGGAATCTCACGATTATCGATATTTCCCAGACCCAGATCTACCCCCACTAATTATATCAGATGAAAAAGTAATCTCATTAAAAGAAAAATTACCGGAACTTCCTGATGAAAAGAAGGATAGGTTTATGAGAGAATTTAACTTAAGTAGTTATGATGCTGAAGTAATTGTTAATGACCAGGGTACAGCTAATTTTTTTGAAAAAATCGTTAAAGGTAGAGATTCAAAAGTTGTTACCAACTGGATTACAGGTGAAGTTTTTTCATATTTAAAAAAAATAAATAAAGATATTAAAAATTCAGGAATTGCTCCAGAGAAAATAGGATCGTTAATAGATTTAATAGTTGATGAAAAGATTTCAAATAGACAGGCTAAAGAAGTTTTTGAGGAGTATATGAAATCTATGGATGATGCAACTACTTTTATTGAGAAAAAAGGGCTTGCTCAGTTGTCTGATCAAAGTGAAATTTATAAGATAATTGACAAAGTTTTATCAGATAACCCTAAAATGGTTGATGATTATAATAACGGTAAGGAAAAATTATTTGGTTTTTTTATTGGACAAGTAATGAAGATATCAAAAGGGAAAGCAAATCCAAAGCTTGTGAACGAATTACTAGTAAAGAGGTTAAAAGAATAAAAAAATGGAGAGGTGGCCGAGTGGCTGAAGGCGACGGTTTGCTAAACCGTTATAGGTGGTAACATCTATCGTGGGTTCGAATCCCATCCTCTCCGCCATAACTTGTTTATTAAGAGCGAATATTAGAAAAAAAACATAGGCATTGTTTATATAACAAAAAAATGTTGTGGTAGAAATGTAGTATTTATGTTTGCTTGAAACAAATAATAAATTAATTTTATAATATAAAAAATAATTCCAATTATTGCTATAAATAAAGAATATAGTGTGAATTTCATACCTTTTCTTCTGTCATTAATATCCTCATTTATATCTGAGACTGCAAAAGAATGTATTGTTCTACCTATAGCTAAAAAAAGAAGTGATAGAACTGCAAAAAATAAAAGATTGTTAAAATAAAGAATAAAATTTAGTATAATAATAAGAGGAGATGTTTCACAAAAATTTCCATGAGCTCTCACTGCTCTTTCTAACTTTTTGTTATTATGACCAATAGAAATTTTTGTTTCTCTTCGAATTTTCACTACATTTTTAAATAACTTAAAATAGTGAAAAGCTAAGTATATTATCTCTATCAAAAAAATAATTTCAAAAATAGTTCTTGTCATTGAAAATTCAAAAAATATTGTACATATTATCCATAACACAATTCTTACAATTTCAAAAAAAAAATGACAAATGAATTTTCATTACATTGGTTTAGACAAGACCTACGACTAAGTGATAATCCGTCACTTAACTATTTGTCGCAAAAACATAAAAGAATAGCTTGTGTGTTTATTTATGACGAAGTAAATTGTAATAGAAAACTTGGATCAGCCAGTAAAACGTGGCTTCATTATTCACTTTTGTATTTAAATAATAAATTAAATAATAACTTGTTAATTTTTAAAGGTAATCCTGAGTCTATATTTTTAGATCTTATAAAACAAAATAAAATAACTGAAATATCATGGAATAGATGTTACGAGCCATGGAGAGTTGAACGAGATAAATTATTAAAAAAAACACTTAAGAAGCATGTTGAAGTTAAAACATTCAATGGTTCACTTTTGTGGGAACCATGGGAAGTCCTGAAGGCTGATTCCACCCCTTATAAAATTTTTACACCATTTTATCAGAGAGGATGTCTCACTAAACAACCTCCTAGAAAACCCATCTCTAAGAATTTTAGTTTTTTTGACCACAAAATTAAATCATTGAGCGTCAATGGCCTAAAATTACTAGATAATTTGGGATGGGAGAATAAAGTTACAAATTACTGGGAGATAGGAGAATCATTTGCAGAAAAACAAATGAATAATTTCCTTAAAGAAGGTCTTGGAGATTACTCTCACGGGAGAAATTTCCCAAACAAACTTAATGTATCAAGAATATCACCATATCTTCATTGGGGACAAATTTCTCCAAATACACTTTGGTATAATGCTGAAAAACTCCAGCAGGACGTTGAAACAATAAATATCGATATATTTAAAAGTGAATTAGGTTGGCGAGAGTTTTTTTATAACTTAATGTTTCATTTTCCGAATATACAGAGTAAAAATTTACAAATCAAATTTGATAAATTTCCATGGGATTCTAACGATGAATATTTAAAATCATGGCAAAAAGGTTTAACCGGCTATCCTATTATTGATGCTGGAATGAGAGAATTATGGAAGACTGGTTACATGCATAATAGATTGCGAATGATAACAGGATCTTTCTTGGTTAAAAATCTTTTATTGCATTGGCATCATGGTGAGAAATGGTTTTGGGATTGTCTGTTTGATGCTGATTACGCAAGTAATTCAGCAAGTTGGCAGTGGGTTGCTGGTACAGGAACTGATGCAGCGCCTTATTTCAGGATATTTAACCCGATAACGCAGGGAAAAAAATTCGATCCAGAGGGAGAATACATAAAAAAATATGTTCCTGAACTTAAAAATATTCCACATAAATATCTTTACACTCCTTGGGAATGCCCATCAGAAATTTTAAGCGAGATTAATTTAAAACTAGGAGTGGATTATCCATTTCCAGTAGTTGATATCAAACTTTCGAGAGAAAAGGCACTTAAAGCTTTTTCAATCTTAAAAAAATAAAAATCTTATGAAAAAAATCTTTATTGTGTTGGGCAATCAACTTTTTAATCCAAGTTACTTTGAAAAATTCAGGAATGACCATCTTTTCTTTATTTGTGAGGATTTTCAACTTTGCACTTATCAAAAACATCATAAACACAAAATTTTATTATTTCTTTCTGCAATGCGATCTTTTGCTGAAGAATTAAAAAAAAAAAAATTTGAAGTAATTTATAAATCCATTGAAGATAAGGATTTTAAAGAAAGCTATGTCGACAAGCTATTTAAAGAAATAGAAAAAGAAAATGTAAAAGAGCTATCTATGTTCGAAGTTGAAGATAAATTTTTTGAGAAACAACTTTTAGACAACTTAAAAGAATTAAAATTAAACTATTTAAAATCTCCTATGTTTTTGAATTCAAGAGATGATTTTAAAACATATCTAAATCAAGTCAAAAAACCATTTATGGCAAACTTTTATAAAAAACAAAGAGTTGATCACAACATCTTAGTTGATTCAAATAATAAACCGGTTGGTGGTAAGTGGAGTTTTGATGACGAAAACAGAAAGAAACTTCCTAAAGAAATAGATTTACCAGAAAAATTTACATTTAAAGAAACAGAACATACTAAAGATTTGAAAGAAATTGTAGAAAAAATGTTTTCTCATCATCCAGGAAATACAAAAAGCTTTTGGACTTGTACTAACAGAAAAGATACCGAAAGTTACTTAGATTACTTTTTAGACAAAAAGATTGAGAATTTTGGGGATTATGAAGATGCAGTTGATCAAAGAGACAATATTTTGTTTCATTCTGCCCTTAGTCCTCAAATAAATTTAGGTTTATTAACACCTGAAGAAATTATTTCTAAAATTAAGAGTAAAACTATTTCTAAGATAAATTCTCATGAAGGTTACATCAGACAATTAATTGGATGGAGGGAGTTTATTCGTGGAATTTATCAAAATTTTGACGAAAAGTTAGAAAAAAGCAATTTTTTTAATCATAAAAAATTAATGAAAGAAACTTGGTATACTGCTACTACTGGACTAGTCCCCTTAGATTACTCTATAAATAACACATTAGAATACGGATGGACTCATCATATTGAAAGATTAATGATTTTATGTAATATCATGAATTTATCAGAAATAAACCCTAAAGAGGTTTACAAATGGTTTATGGAGATGTTTATTGATTCGTCAGACTGGGTTATGTCACCAAATGTTTACGGGATGGGATTGTTTAGTGACGGAGGAATTTTTGCCACAAAGCCTTATATTTGCGGTTCATCGTATTTCTTAAAAATGATGCATTTTAAAAAAGGAAGTTGGTGTGATATTATGGATGGACTTTATTGGAGATTTATCGATAAACATAAAGATTTTTTTCTAAGTAACCCAAGATTATCAATGATGGTAAGAATTCTAGAGAAGATGAATGAAGAAAGAAAAAATAAAATATTTAATGCAGCAAACGAATTTATAAAAAATAACACATATGAAAATTAAAGTTTTTTATAACAAGTCATGTAATATTTGTAAGACTGAAATAGATCATTACAAAAGTCTTATTAACAATAAAATTTCTTTTATTAATATCATAGATAACAAGGAAGCTCAAAAAGCTACTTCCAAGTCTTACAAAGATTTGATAAGAAGACTTCATGTTTTTAAAGAAGGTAAAGTTATTGTAGGAGCCAAAGCTTTTTTGGAGATATGGAAGATAATTCCAAAGTATAGGATTTTATACCATTTATTTAAGTTTAAAATATTTTACATTATCTTATTTATTTTTTATGAGATTGCAGCACTTTTTCTTTACTTAAAAAACAAACACCTTCTTAAAAATGAGAAAAAGCCAACTTCCAACTAAAATATGTGCAAATTGCAAAAAAGAGTTTGTATGGAGAAAGAAATGGCGAAAAGATTGGGAGAATGTTAAATTTTGTTCAAAAAAATGTTCTAAACTTTAGTGTATCTTAGATAAGGCTTTATTTTCTTAAAATCCCCAAATAATTCTTTTGCCTCCTCGTCAGATACTGCTGGAACTATAATAACATCATCATTTTGTTTCCACTGAGCTGGTGTGGCAACCTTGTTTTTAGATGTGAGCTGAACTGAATCAAGAACTCTAATGATTTCATCAAAGTTTCTACCTGTGGTCATGGGGTATGTAAGTGTCATTCTGATTTTTTTATCTGGATCTATTAAAAAAATTGATCTAACTGTTGCATTAGTCATAGCCGTTCTTTTGCCATCATTTACTTCATCAGATGGTAACATGTTGTAAAGTTTTGCGATTTGAAGATTTTCATCAGCGATAAGAGGATAGTTGACTTTCACACCCTGAGTCTCTTCGATATCATTTTTCCATTTATGGTGATCTTCAACTGAATCAACACTAAGTCCAATTAATTTACAATTTCTTGATTTGAATTCTTTTTCGATTTTTGCCATGTAACCAAGCTCAGTTGTACAAACAGGAGTAAAATCTTTTGGATGAGAAAATAATATTCCCCATGAATCGGATAGATACTGGTGAAGATTTATTGACCCTTCAGTTGAAACTGCATCAAAATTAGGAGCGATATCGTTGATTCTTAACATTTAAACATTTTATAAAAAAAAAAAAAAAAAGAAATAGAAATTGATATATTTTATCTAACTACAATACTTTAGATTTCATTGAATCAATTAAAATTAATGTTTAAAAAATTTAATAATCTATTTTTAGAAAATCAGCAAGATGCTTTTTTTATTTTTTATCCTGAAAAAATAAAAAGAATACTGGAATATTTTTCAAAAGAATTTATTGGGACAGTAATTTACGCTGTCAAAGCCAACCCAGCTGATTGTGTGCTTGAAGAAGTAATTAAAAATGGAATCAGATCGTTTGATGTAGCATCATTAAAAGAAGTTAAGTTAATAAAGAAAAAACTATCGGATTCTGAAATTTATTTCATGAATACTGTTAAGTCTAGATCTTCAATAAGGGAATCTTATTTCAAATACAATGTAAGAAAGTTTTCAATTGACTCTATTGACGAATTAAAAAAAATTATAGAAGAAACAAATTCTGCGAATGACCTAGTTATTTATTTAAGAGTTTCAGTGCCAAACGGTTTTTCTACTGTAAATCTTTCCTCTAAATTTGGAATTAATCATAAAGAAGCACCAAAATTGCTACATCAAATAAAAAAATACACAAAAGAAATTGGACTTACTTTTCATGTTGGTTCACAATGTGTAAATCCACATGCTTTCAAAGTAGGGATTAAAATTATGAAAAAAGTAATGCAAAACAGTAAGGTTAAAATTAAATTTTTAAATGTTGGTGGAGGATTTCCATCATCGTATCCTGGTTTTAAAAACTTTTTACTATCCGATTACTTCAATCAAATAAAAGATGAATTTTCTAAATTATCTAAATTTAATCTTTGTCGTCAAAATTTATTTTCTGAACCAGGAAGATCAATTGTTTCAGATTGTATGTCCTTGGTAACTCAAGTAAATTTGAGAAAAAAAAATAAACTTTTTCTTAATGATGGTATTCACGGATCGCTCAATAATGCAGGTTATTTAAATTTCAAATATCCTGTTAGACTTTTTAACAGAGTTGATAAAAGTTCTAGATTAAAACCCTTTAGTTTTTACGGGCCAACTTGTGATTCACGAGATTACATTAAGGGTCCTTTTTATTTACCAAGTTCTATTGACGAAGGAGATTGGATTGAAATTTTGAGTATGGGTGCTTACGGTCTGACTATGCAAAACGATTTTAATGGCTTTTTTAAGAAACCAAAAATATTTAATATTGATGATTTGTAGATGTTTAAGTTTTTATTAGTCGAAATAATTATAAAAATTAAATGATTATAAAAACTCCGCTTGAGATAAAAATAATCCCAATTATTTTTTGCAATGAGAACCTCTCATTAAAAAATAAACTTCCAAATAAGACCGCACTAAATTGTCCAATTGCTCTTTTGATCGACTCCATTATAGGAACAAAATTAAGTAAAATAGCATAAAACTGACTTATAGTTGCAAATGTACCAATCATAACTGTAAAAAAAATTAGATTTAAATATTTGGTTTTTAGTTCTTGTAAAATTAAAAGTTGTTTCATTGCAATTAAAAATAAAATTAAAAAAGTTCCAAAAGCTTGAATTAAACCATGGATATTAATCGAACTGTGTTTTAAACACATTTTATCTAAAACTGGAGTAATACTCCAACATAGTGCTACTAATAACATTAACTTAGCACTTTGATTTTTTGTAATGTGAATTATACTTTTAAATATTTGAGTCATATTAAATGCGTTAGAATACAATGATAATGTTCCAAAGATTATAGAGAAAACTCCTAAATATTGGGTTTTAGATAATTCTTCATCTAAGAAAATAAATGAGAATAGGGAACTAAATAAAGGAGAAAAAGAGAGAAGGGGTATTGTAAGGCTAAGATCTGATTCTTTAATTGATTTAAGAAATAATAATGCTGAAAATATGCCTAAAATTATTAAAACTATACCTGGAATCAAATAAGACACAATATTTACGTAAAAAGTATCTTTTAAACACCAAGTTAAAAAGATTATTATTTGAACAAATGTGAATAACAGAAGTAAAACTTTTGAATCAATATATTTTAACGAAAGTTTCCTTGTTAAATCAAATACAGCCCAAAAAAAACCTGAAAGCAAGCAAATTAAAATAGAAAATGACAAAGTTAATCTTAAATATTTTTGTTGTATATTTGGTTTTATTTTCTTTTAAAAACACTTATAAAAATAAAACAGCCTAAATATATCAAAATAAAAGTTTATTCAAACAATTTAGATAAACATATGATATCCACTCAAATCATTTATTAAATATTATTTTAAATTTCTGATAGATTAAAAAAAATTCTTTGAGATGAGAGAGAATTTTGAGATTTAATTCTTCTCTGATAATCCTCTAAGATTTACATGCCTGGCATTCTCATCAAACTGGCACCCACTGAATCTAATTCCTCAGCCATTTGAATGAACTTCACATGCATTTCAAATTTTCTTTGTTGATCAATTGTATTCACCATTTCTTCAACTGCGTTAACATTACTTTTTTCTAAATAACCTACAACTATTTTTGCTTGTTGATTTGGTTGAATATCAATTACCTCAGTTACACCATTTTCATTCGGTTCTGACTCTATTCTAATGTGCCCATCTAGTGTTTTTTTTAAATTATCATTTTCTCCTGGGGTGAATGTTGCAATTAATCCGGCATTTTGAGGCAAAGCATCAGGTTCTGCACCAATTGGTACTATAAAGATTTCTCCTTGAGGGGTAATTGTAATTTCCCTAAAAGCCGGTAAAACTAGAGGTTGTAAACCGCCATCGAGCATTTTATTACCCGCTCCGTCTAAAAGCTCTCCATTTTCACTTGTTTGAAAATCTCCGCGTCTTGATAACGATGGAGCTCCTCCGTTTTTGGGTTGAATAACAAAATATCCATTGCCATCAATGGCAGCGTCTAAAGGATTTTTCGTAAAATCCATTGTACCTTGTTGAATTGAAAATCCTCCAACATTTCTTGATGAAACGATTCTTGGTTCAACTCCATTTTGTCTGTTTAAATAAATAGAACCAAAATCTGTAACAATATCCTGTCTAAAACCTGGGGTGCTTAGGTTGGAGAGATTATGCGATGTTGCAGTCTGATTCTCCATTAGCATCTTCAAGCTGTTCAGTGCTGTTTGTGCCATTCTATCCATTTATCAAGCTCCTAATAATCTTCACTACATTCTAATATTCACAATTGCTTGTGTTGTAGCAGCTGTGGTTTCAATTGATTTAGCATTTGCTTGGAAGTTTCTTTGCGCAGTAATTAAGTTCACAAGCTCTTCAGTAATATCAACGTTTGATCTCTCTAAAGAACCTGAAAGTACTGTTCCAAAACCTTCAGCACCAGCTTCACCAACTGTTGCTGTTCCCGATACTGCAGTTTCAACATATGTTGAGTTACCAATTTGTTTTAGACCGTTTTGGTTGTTAAAGTTTGCTAAAACAATTTTACCAAGCGGATTGTTTTGACCGTTGGTATAGTTTGCTCTCACTGTACCTGATGAATCGATTTCAAGACCATCTAATCTTCCTGATGTAAAACCATCCTGATTAACTGTATTCACAGAGAACGGCTGAGCAAGCTGAGTTGACTTTGTAAAGTCAATATCAAGATCAATACTGAATCCAGCTTCTTGCTTTTCATAATGAACACCTTGTTTTGGACTAACAATTCTACCTGATTTATCGAAAGTAAGTTCTCCTTCATCAATGAAAAGAGGGAAGTATCCATCAACAACGTTTGCAGGAGGAGTGGTTACTTTATTTCCATTCGCATCAACAAATAAAGCTAAACCTTCTGAGTTGGTTGCTTGTGTTAAGTTAAAAATCTGTGGGACAGTTCCAACACCAAGATCAACGTTGTCGAGGCCAAATTTACCTGCTCCTCTAACTTTGATTGTAGAGTCTCTTCCCGTAGTTCCGTTTGTAAAAGTAAAATTATTAGTGTCTGAATTATATGATACTGTAATTCCACCACCAACTATACCAGTTGTTCCTTCAATTTGGTTCATTCTTTCTTGAAGTGCTTCGGCTAAAGTTGTGCCGACATAAAAACCTTGAGGTATTTCAATAATACCTGGAACACCATTGACTGAGACGTTAAATATGTTTTCGTTATTCTGATTACTCAATCTAAATACTTGAGTTAAATCTTCTGTTGCAGAGGCTCCAACAGCCACTGCAGGAAGAGCCGCCAATCCTTTTGCTTCAGTTTTTATCGCATTAGTCTTAGTTATACCCACACCTAGCAGACCATTATCTCCGCCAAAGAAATCTGTTGCATCAGTAATGGAACCATCTGTTGTTGAAAGAAGATATCGCCCAACTGCGATATCCGAGGCTGTTTGAGCGGTTGTTACGCCAATTGCTCCATTTGCAGCAATTGTTTCTCCAGTTGTTCCGCTACTAAATTCAAATGCTTTTAATTCACTGTTATATCCTACTTTAATTCCAAAACGTTTATCGTTTAGCTGAATTTCTGCACCGTCTGCAACAAAAGTTGCAGCAGAAAACTTTTCACCACCTCTTATTAACGTTTCGGTTGTATCGTCTGAAGTAGGGATACCCAGATTATTAGTAGAAGTTGCAGTAGAGGCTCCAAAAATTTTAAAACTGTTAAAGTTACTATTGGTACCTGTTCCTAAAATATTTCTATCAATTTCGAATTGCAGTCTTTGATTTAAAACGTCATAAGAAACTTCAATAGGAGGATCTTGAACATCAACCCAGTTAGTTGCCATATTTGAGGCTCCTGTAATTGTTGAGTCAAGAGAAGCAGCATCACTGCCAAGTCCCAAAACCTGACTGGTATTTACTGCTGCGGCAGAACCATTAATATCAAATTCAGCACTATGAATTCCAAATATTGGATCACCAACTGAAACACTTGCATGTGCTCTGGCCACTGCTGAATCATCAACCATCTTGTTGGTATATGAATGTTTGTTAGCCGTTCCTATTTCTCTCAAAACAACTTTTTTATTACTAAAGTTTACATCTGCACCCTTAAATACATTGTTTGCACCTTGAAAGAAAGCTTCGACACTCGTTGAGAGTTCACTATATATCTTGCCATCATTATTGGTAGCAGCAATGTTAAAGTCTGCATCAGGGAAATTCATACCAGAAGTACTACACTCAACGAAGTATTTATTACCTGAATCCTGAGCTGCTCTGATAACTGTAAATTCTCTTCCATTGAAAAAATTAGAATTTGTTGTGTCAGTCGCGGATGCGTCAAACAAACCTAATGCTCTTATTTTTTCATTCACGGTAAGACCTGGGTCAGATGCACCAAAATAAAATTTTACTGTATTTTCTGATTGATCATACTCAACTATATTTCCATCATTTCCAGCTCCCATGGTGTCAGCTTCATCATAAACATGAAGTTGAGGACTTTTTCCGAAATATGAATGGGTTAAAAATTTTTCTTCATCAGTAATTGCAGTTATAGTCCCAGCATCATTTGTGGTTGCATTTGCTCTGGTAATTTTAAAAGCCTGATTGTGCTCTAAAATACCTGTCATTGTTCCACCAGTATATTCTGCAAATAAGCTATTTTGAACACCTATTGACGCAGCATTACTCACAACGTCAGTTGATGCAGTTACTGCATAATTATTTAATGCGTCATTCAATCTAGCCTGTGTATGGGCTAAAAACTGATCTCTAGTAAAGTCGGGTGATGCACCTGTTAGTGTTATACCCTCAAGATTTGAAACATAGGAATCTGTAAGAAGATCAACACTTATAGGTGTGGTTAACCCTGTCGATGTTCCATCAGCATTAAGCTTGAGCAAATCAATTGTGAGTGTATCATCAACGTTCTGTACGACCTGTATTTTTTTGTCATCTCCATAAGCTGCATTTATTGCTCTTTGGATTTCTGTAGAAAGCTGTGCTGCGTTGTAAGAACCTGGACGAATATCAATATTTACTGGTTGGTCTCCATTATCAACGTTAACAGTCATAAAGTTGGTTCCCCAAAAAATACCTGAACCTGTATTACCACTTTCAACAGTTGATTTAAATTGAACTGGGTCAGTAACAATTGTAACAGTTTTGTCTCCTTCCTCACCAAAATCAAATCCACTAGATTCACCCGTAACCTTTGCTGGTGTTGAGTCAACTAAAGTCTGAAGATCATCTTGCTTAAATAAAGGCGAACCTTTTCCCTCCAAGAAATAGTTATCGTCTGGAACTTTAGTTGTTTGTTGACCAAATCGATCAATAAAAATTGGTTGTTTTGTATCATTAACAGCCTTAACAAGATCTGGTTCAATTACAGTATCATTAATAACTAATCGCGTTTCAAACTTATTTGTGGGATCAGCTGCTGAAGCTGCCTGAGTTCTTATAAAAAAAATTGTAGCAATTGTTGGATTACCTAAATCATCAAAGATTGTTATTGAAGTTGAATTATTGTAAGTAGTTGGATCATTCGGGTTAAATACATAACCACTTGCAAATTGCTCATTATCTGTAATCACATCACTTGTCGCGGACACGTTAACACCCAAATCAATTTGGGTTGTAGCCTTTGGTGTTCCTGATGTTACTGGGAGTTGCAAAGGAACCGCACTTGTCAAATCTTTTGCCGTTACAGATCCATCGGCGTTTACTGGAAACGTAAGGAGGAACTGACCAGATGAGTCAGTCACGTATCTGTCATTATTAACATTAAATGAACCGTTACGAGTATAAACTGTTTGCCCTGATGTAAGCGATGGTTTAAGGGAGAAGAAACCTTGACCAGAAATTGCTATATCAAGAACATTCAAAGAGGAGGTAATGTTACCCTGAGTAAACTGCTGCTTAACACTTTTAAGAATTGTACCAGAACCAATTGATGATGAAGCGTTTTGTAACGGTGAAGTCGCAAAAATATCACCAAATTCTGCTCTGGATCTTTTAAAACCAGTTGTATTAACGTTAGCAATGTTATTCGACGTTGCCGAAATGTCTGACTGTGCTCCGTTAAGTCCGGTAAGTGCTGTATAAAATGACATATTATTTCTCCTCTATTGTTATTTTATTTGTTTGATTTAAATTTTA
>CACFLF010000016.1 GCA_902567115.1 uncultured Alphaproteobacteria bacterium | reverse complement strand
TCGTAGTTGTAACAAAATGCGATATTAAGAATTTATCTGAAATTACATACTCTGATTTATCAGGAAGTAAAGCTTATTTCCAAAATCAAAATGATTGGGAAATAAAAATTATTAAAACCTCATCTGCTCAAAATATTGGTTTTGATAATTTATTTGATGAGTTGAACTTAAGATGGAAATGGTTGAATGAAAATAAAAGATTAGATAAGTTAAGAATAAATCAGGATATTAATTGGCTTTACAGTTGTATATCAAAAGATTTTGGGGACAAGGGACTTGAAAGAATAAAAAAGAAAGTTTCTTATAAAAATTCACCCTTTTCAAAGCTTAAAGAGTTAAAAAGTAAATTTAATTTTTAAGTGCTTGATCGCAACTCCACCAAATTTTTTCTAACCTTATAGTTGAGTCTCCACTAATTAAATTTTTTTTAAAAAATTCATTTATAGACTTTAAATTAATATAAGCTAAACCTTCTTTATAATTATGACTCGTTATATAACCAATCACTTCCTCATTAAACTTAATTTCCTCACTAATCTTTTTTTTAAAGTTTATTTTAATTTTGAAAAGTTTTTTCTTTATAAGATTTCTGTATTTCATTCTTGCAGTTATTTCTTGTCCCATATAGCAACCTTTGGTCCAAGAAATACCGTTTAACTCGTCAAATCTCATCTCAAGCAGAAAAGATTTATTTTCAATAATATCGTGTTTAAAGTCAGGGATTGAATGTTTGAGTCTCAAATCGTAATATTCTGAATATGATATTTTCTTTAGATTATATTCATCTAAATTAACTTTATTAGAATTTTCAAATATATAAATTCTTTTAAATAATCTTTTGAATCTAGGGTCCTCAAAACAGAAATAATCATTCTTTAATTGTTTTAAATTTTCTTCGGAATCATTTGAGATTAGAAAAATACTAATGTTCTTCTCTTCTTCGATACAAACATCCGACCTTAATTTGTAAATTTCGAGTTGTCTTACGATTTGATCCCTTTGATCTTCATTTAACTCCAATAAAATAAATTCTTTATAAATCGATAAGAAGAAATCTACGATAAATTTTCCTTGAGGAGAGAGGATTGATGAATAAATTGAACTTTTTTTTTTTAAAATCTCTACGTCGTTTGATATGATTCCTTGAATAAAAGAGAATTTATCTTTGCCAAAGATTTTGATTATTGATTTATTTTCAAGTTTATGAAATTCTTTTTTGTTAAACATTATACTAATTTATTAAATTTTTATAATTTAACAATATGAATAAAACTAAAAATATACTCATTATATCATCAAATAGATTGGGTGATTCAATAATGTCGTCTGGGCTTCATCAGTTCTTTAAAAAAGAAGCTACTAATAAAATTACATTAGTTTGTGGGAAAGTGCCATCAGAGTTGTTTAAGTATTGTAAAAATATCGATCATTTAATTACTTTGAACAAAAGAAAATTTTCATACCACTGGTTTTTATTATGGTTTAAATTAATTTTAATCAAATGGGAGTATATTATTGATTTAAGAGGAACAGGTATAAGTTTGTTTCTATTTTCAAAATACAAATATGTTTATAAAAAAAAAAATCAGACAAAAAAAAATCACAAAGTTGAAGAGATTACTAAATCTGTTGCTGGTAAAATAATTAATCCGACAATTAAAATTAATTCTATGTTAAATTTTAAAGATGATAATCTCAGAGAAATTCTAAAATTAAGAGAAAATCATAAATTAATAATGATTGCTCCAACTGCAAATTGGATTGGTAAGACGTGGCCCTCTGAGAGGTTCTTAGAATTAGTATATATTTTGCACAAACAACCCTATTTCAGAAAATCTTTATTTTTATTTGTTGGTCCAGCAAATGAGAAACATTTAGTCAGAAATATATTTGAAAAGAAAAGGAATTATATTCTAGACTTATTTGGTAAATCTACCCTTATTGAAATATTTAATATAATGAAACACTGTAAGTTATTTATAGGAAATGATTCTGGATTAATGCATATGGCTGCCTTAGCAAATATTAAAACATTTGGTCTTTTTGGACCAAGTGATAAATTTAAATACAAACCATGGGGGAAAGGAAATATTGTCATTTCAAGTACAAAGACTCCTCATGAATTGATGGGCTATGAAGGGTTCGATTCGAAAAAATGTGGCTCATTGATGATGGATATAAAAACACAAAAAGTTTTTGAAAATGTTATGAAAAATTTAGTGAATGATAAATGAAAAGATTATCAGTTTTAATTGTAATTAATAATGAAGAAAAACAAATAGAAGAATGTTTGAAATCAGTTAAATTTGCTGATGAGATAGTTGTAATTTTAGATAGGTGTACAGACAACTCAGAAAAAATAGTAAAAAAATATACAAGAAAATTTTTCTGTGGAAAATGGAAAATTGAGGGAAAAAGGAGAAATTTTGGTATAAGTAAATGCTCAGAGGAGTGGATTTTAGAAATCGACGCTGATGAGAGAGTGCCGAAGAAACTTTCAAAAGAAATTTTAGAAACAATCAATTCAAGTGATAGTGATTGGCACACAATTCCAGTGAAAAATTTTCTCGGTAAGAAAGAAATTGTCTATGGATGGGGAGCTTATTTTGGAAAATCTGCTTATTCTGGACTTTTTAAAAAAAACAAAAAAACTTGGGGAAACCAGAGAGTGCATCCTAAAATAAAATTAGTAGGTAAAGAAGGAAAAAAACTTAAAAACAAACTTCATCATTTTTATTGTAAAAGTGTTTTTGATCTTTTCGTTAAACTAGATTCTTATTCCTCTGCAAAAGCATTAGATCTTGTCGACTACAAAAAAAGTGAATCACTGAATAAAAATGTTAGAAGAATTTTTTCGAGATTTTGGAAATGTTTTTTTTTAAGAAAAGGCTACAAAGAAAAACACATTGGATTTCTAATAGCACTAGTTGCTTCTCTTTATCCGATATTTTCATATCTTAAATATAAAGAGAAGAATGACTAGGGTTTTGTTTATAGATAATGGAATTGAATTTGATTCACTAGTTTTAAGAGAAAAGCCATTTGGTGGTGCAGAAGTAGCGTTTGTTTCGCTTGTAGAAAGTTTAGCTAAACTTGGATTAAAGGTGACTGTTTATAATAACTGTATTAACGAAGGTTTAATAAACGGTGTTAAATGGAAAAGAATTGGGAAAGAATTGGAATATGAAGATTTTGAAGCTTTGGTGGTTAATCGGGGTGATCAATATCTTAATTTCAGAAAAGAATGTAAACAAAGAATTTTTTGGATTCATAATCCTGCTAAATATCTTCTAAAATACAGATATTTGTCAAAATTATTTGTACATAAATTCAAAATTATTTTTTCAAGTATATATCATCTAAAATCTTATCCTTGGTGGGCTCCTGCTAAAGCAAGAATTGTAATACCTTATGGAATTGATGATTATCTTTTTCAAAAAAAAAGAACTAAAAATTTAAATAAAGACGCAATATTTACATCTAATCCTATGAGAGGTTTGGAATGGTTATTAACTCAATGGGAAGAAAATATTTTTCCAAATTGTAAAAATGCAAAATTGAACGTTTATTCTGGTTTTGAAACTTATGGATCTTTTGGAAGAAAACATTCAAAAAAGATTAAAGAAATTCTTATAAAAGCAAAATCATTAAAAAATAAAGGAGTTGTTATTCATAAACCAATTGAAAGAAAAAAGCTTTTTAAAAAAATAGAATCATCAAGAGTATTTGTTTATAAAGGTAGTGATGATGAAACATTCTGCATGGCAGTGGCAGAATCCCAAATGCTTGGTGTTCCTGCTGTTGTAGGAAATTATGGATGTTTAAAGGAAAGAGTAATAAATAAAAAAACAGGTTTTGTATGTGAAGATGATAAAGATTTCTGTGTGAGTGCAATAAATTTACTCAATAACGACAATTTATGGCAAAAAATGAATATTGAGTCGCTAAAGCATAAAAATTATTACAATTGGTCACAAATTGCAAAAAAATGGTTAAAAGTCCTAAAATAAAAATATTAAATATAATTTCTGGTTCTAAATATGGAGGTGCCGAGCTTTTTTTTGAGAGACTCGCTTTATCTTTTGAAAGATGTAACAAAATCGAGCAAAAAATAATAATACGAAACAATAGAAATAGGTCGAAAAAATTTATAGATGGAATAAATGAAATAGAGAAAATAAATTTTTTTCATAAATTAAACCCATTTTGTACATTTAAAATTGAAAAGATTATCAGAGAATACAAACCAAACATCCTTTTAAGTTGGATGAATAGGGCATCTAGTGTAATTCCTAATATAAAAATTAACAATGAAATTACTGTTGGCAGATTAGGGGGATATTATAAAATTAAAAATTATACAAAATGTGATTATTTAATTACAAATACTTCTGATTTGAAGAAATATGTAATATCCAAAGGATGGGATAAAAATAAGGTTGAATTTATACCCAACTTTGTTTCTCAAAATAAAATAGATAAAACAAAATCAAAAATTAATAAAGATAGAATTATTCTTTGTATGGGTAGATTTCATCCTAATAAGGCTATAGATATTCTTATAAAGGCAATGCCTTTTTTACCAAAATTCAGATTATTTATTGTTGGAGAGGGTGAATTGAAATCCCAATACGAAATCTTAATTAAAAAATTTGATTTAATGTCAAGAGTTAAAATTTTCGAATGGAGTGATAACATATCAGAATTTTTAAATAAATGCTCAATTCTTGTATGCCCGTCCAGACATGAGCCATTTGGAAATATTGTGATAGAGGGGTGGGCGCATAAAATACCAGTAGTTGTTTCAGATGTTGGTGGTCCAGGTAGAATTGTAAAACATAAAACGACTGGAATTAAATTTGAAAAAGATAATACATTTGATTTGGTGAGTAAGATTAAGATTTTGAATTCAGATAAAAAATTAAAAAGAAAAATTGTTATGAATGCTTATAATGTTTACAAAAAAAGTTATTCTGAAGAAGTTATAGTTTCGAATTATTTAAGTTTTTTTAGGAGAATAATAACATCATGTGCGGAATAGCTGGTTTTTCATATATCAAACCTGATAAAAAAATTTCAAAACGATTTTTTAATACAGAAAGATATCTCTCTCATAGAGGTCCAGAAAACACAGGATTTTTTAAAAATCCACATCTGGATTTAATTCATACTAGATTGTCTATTGTAGACATAAAAGGAGGCAATCAGCCAATTCAAAATAAGAGATATGTTTTAGTGGCTAATGGTGAAATTTATAATGACCCTGAAATAAGAAAAAAGAATCGAACATATAAATTTGTCACAAATTCTGACTCAGAGTCAATTTTGGCATTATATGAACGCAACGGGATTGATGGATTAAAACTTTTAAGAGGCATGTACGCATTTATAATTTATGATAAAAAACTTGACGAAGTGATTATTGGTAGAGATGAATTTGGTATCAAGCCTCTTTATTTCAGTTTGATGAAAAACGGAATTGCATTTTGTTCAGAAACTAAACCAATCGTTTCATTAAAAAAATCAATTCCTAATATTAATGTTTGGAAATTATTTGAATATATGCAATTGCAATACTCTTCTGGAACCGAAACATTATATGAAGGGGTTCAGAGAGTTGCGCCAGGACAAATTCTTGTAATTAAAAGAGGAAAGATAGTAAAAAGTTATCACAGTTCTTTTACTCAGAAAAAGAAAAGTATTAATGATGGTGAATTAATATCTTCTTTAGATAAAAGCCTGAGAGAATCAGTGTCAAGTCATCTTAGAAGTGATGTTCCTTATTGTATTTTTTTTTCAGGTGGAATTGATTCAATGCTTCTTTTACATTATGTACATCAACTCAAAAAAGAGAATGTTACTGCATATTCAATCTTTTTTGATGAAGATACTTCTAAAAGTTTAGAAAAAATAACTCGAACATATAATGTAGATTTAGTAAAAGTAAAATTTTCTGAGGATGATTTTTGGAATTGGATTTTTTTAGCAGCTGAAAAAATAGATGAGCCTGTTGCCGATTATGCAATTTTACCAACCTTAAAACTGGCGTCAATCGCTTCAAAAAAATATAAAGTTGCTTTAACGGGTGAAGGAGGTGACGAACTGTTTGGAGGGTACGGACGTTATAAAAAAAGTCAAAGACTATTGTTTGGGAAAAAAGATTATTTACCAAAAGGTGCATTTAACGATGTACTCGGTAGTAAAAAGTTTCAAAACTGGGAGTACGAGTTAAAAAATCTTAATAGTTTTTTTTTAAAGAACAAAGTTACTAGACTACAAAGTTTTCAACTTTTTGATTACTACAATTGGTTGCCTAATAATCTTCTTGTAAAATTAGATAGATGCTTAATGACGTTTTCGATGGAGGGAAGAACTCCATTTATAGATAAAGAATTGTTCAACAAACTTTTTTACATTAGTGATAAAAAGAAAATTTATAATGGTGTAAGTAAATTTTACATAAGGAAGTTTTTAAATTCCAAGATACAATATTATAATTCTTTTGAAAAAAAAAAAGGTTTTTCAGTCCCAATATATAAATGGATCCCAAAGAAAATCAATTTTTTACGGGAATTGTTGTTGAAACAAGATTTTTTGAAAGAATATTTTTCAAAAGACGAGTTAGTAAAAATTTGCAATGCTACAAGAATAAATAAAAAATTTGTTAAACCTCTTTGGCATATAATATTCTTTACCTCATGGTATCTTGTAAATATCAAGGGGATAAAGAAAAGAGGGAATTTTTTTGATATTCTAGCGGACTATAACTAAGCTATATAAGAGTAGGAGTTTCATTGGATATAATTTTACAGGGTGGAAGTGTTGTTTTACCTAATAATACAATTGAAGAGTTGGACATTGGAATCCGTGATTCCAAAATTAATGCGATAGGAGATTTAAGTAGAAGTTCATCTCAAAAGATTATCAATATAAAAAACCTGTTAGTTATTCCAGGTGCAATCGATACTCAAGTTCATTTTAGAGAACCTGGATTAACACACAAAGAAGATATTTTTCATGGTACGATGGGTGCTGTTTTAGGTGGCGTAACTTCAATTTTTGAAATGCCAAATACCAAACCACCTACCACAAATCTTAAAGAACTCTCTAACAAATTTAAAATTGCTGAAAAAAGTGGTTTTTGTAATTTCAGTTTTTTTATAGGAGCTACTAGAGAAAATATAGAGGAAATAAATGAATTAGAAAGTTTCTCAGGTTGTTGCGGTGTAAAGATTTTTATGGGATCCTCTACAGGTGATCTATTAGTAGAAGATGATGAAAGCATAGTTAAAATTTTAAAGCGCGCAAAAAAAACAGTCGCAGTTCATAGTGAAGATGAATACAGATTAAAACAAAGAAAAAAAGATTTCTTAAATAAAAAAATCTTAGTCTCAGATCATCCCGTTATAAGAGATGTTGAATCAGCAGTAATGAGTACTACCAGGCTTTTAAAAGCTGCAAGAACTTCAAAAAAAAAAATACATATCCTGCACTTATCAACCGCAAATGAAGTAGATTTGTTAAAATCCAATAAAGATATTGCTACATGCGAAGCAACACCGCAACATTTATTTTTCCATAGCCAAGAATGTTATGAAAGGTTGGGCTCACTTGCACAAATGAACCCTCCCATAAGAGATAAAAGTCACTCAAAGGTTATTTGGCAAGGAGTCCAAAATGGTGTTATTGATGTAATTGGTTCAGATCATGCCCCACATACATTAGAAGAAAAAAGTAAAGAGTATCCTAACTCTCCATCCGGTATGCCAGGAGTTCAAACATTACTTCCAATAATGCTTGATTTTGTTAACAAAAATAAACTTTCAATTTTTGATCTAGTGAGATTGCTGTGCACCAATCCTTGTAATATATACAAAGTTTTAAATAAAGGAAGAATTGAAATCGGGTATGATGCAGATTTAACCGTTATTGATATGAATAAAAAATTTAGAATTACAAATAATTGGATTCAAAGTAAATCAAAGTGGACGCCCTACGACAATGTGGTTGTAAAAGGTATGCCTATTTTTACAATTGTGAATGGAAAGGTAGCTATGTCTGAAAATGAAGTAATTCCTGTCCCTCAGGGAAAAAAACTTAAATTTGATTGTTAATTTCTTTAACAAAAACTATTGAAACACTTTGACTTAGTATTTTGTATTGATTAACGGTTTTTTTGATTGCAATTTGAATTGCTGTTTCAGAGTCAAATGCTTGGACAATTTCGAAGCTTTTTCCGTAAATAGGAATTTCCAACTCAATCTCAAACCATTTCATTTTTTTTCACTTTTATTTATTACAATAGAGACCATTGCATCACCAGTAACATTAACACATGTTCTCAACATATCTAAAAATCTATCTACACCCATAACGATTGCGATACCTTCTAATGGTAAGCCAACTTGATTTAAAACCATACCTAACATTATAATACCTACACCAGGTACTCCTGCAGTTCCAATTGAAGCGAGTGTAGCAGTTAATATTATCGAAACATAATCAGTAAAAAACAAATCAATACCGTATAAATTCGCAATAAAAACTGTTGCTATTCCTTGCATAATTGCAGTACCATCCATATTAATTGTTGCTCCGAGCGGAATTGTGAAGGATGCTATATTTTCTCTTACGGAAAATTGATTTTTTACACATTGTAGAGTGATTGGTATTGTTGCGCTGCTACTAGATGTTGAAAAGGAGAACAATAATGCCTCTTTGATTCCAGAGAAAAACTTTTTTAAATTTAAATTTCCATAGAATTTAATTGCTGGAAGGTAAACAACTGAAGCATGAAAAAAAAGAACAAAAATAACAAGAAGAAAATATTTAATTAATTCAATAATTGAAGATAAGCCTTGTGTTGCAAAAGTTTTAGCAATGAGGCAAAAAATACCTGCAGGAGCAACTAACATTACAAAGGAAAGTACTTTCATGATAATATTATTAAAATCAACAAAAAATTTTTTTAAAGTTTTGCTTTCTTTAGTAGATGATAAAGCCCCCCCAATTAAAATTGCAAAGAAAATTACTTGTAACATCTCTCCTCTTACTAATGAATCAAAGGGGTTGTTTGGAATTATATTTAATAAAATATCTAAAAATGATGGAGGATTAGAAACATTTATATTATTTGCTTCAAAGTTAGTGTTTATTTCATTACCTGGTTGGAATAAGTTTGCAAAAAACAGAGAAATTGATATTGCTAAAAAGGTTGTAGTTATATATATGATTATAGACTTTATGCCAATCCTTCCTAGAGAACTAATATTTTGAAGATTTGCAACACCATTAATCAAAGAAAAAAAAACAATAGGAACAACTAGCATTTTGATCAATTTGAGAAAAACGTCACCGCCAAATGAGAGAAATAGTACAATTGGGTCTTCGTATAATGAAGGAATAGAAATTATTCCTAATAACAAACCAAAAATTATTCCTGATACAAAACCAATAAATATTTTTTCTGTTAAACTTTTCTTCATTATGGTGCCCTCTACTGGTTACGCTCCAGTGGCTGAGTCTTACCAAGACCCTGTTTTACTATTAAACTAAGAGGGCTAGAAAAAATGAAGATTTTTTTTTTAAATAATAATTGACTCATCATGTCCAATAAAAATTATACTTTAATTAAAAGATTATTTACAAAAGAAATAAATTATAAACTAGTTTTTTTGAATGTAATTAAAACTTTTCGAAGAAACTTTGTTCCAATATACATTTAGTCTTGGATCTTCTATATTTAGCTTACCTTTTTTTGTTAATTCACCTTTTTCTGCTTTTGGATAAATTTGATCAGCTAATCGAATTTCGCTCTCTGATAATCTTCTGACAATATGCCTTCTATTAAGCTCTGAGGGATGTTTTACTCCAACTGACTCAAGTAACTCTTTGAAAACAAATAATGTATTCTTATGAAAATTAAAAGCTCTTTGAGATCTATCATCAATATCAATTGCTCTATATCTCATTGGATCCATGGTTGCGATACCTGTTGGACATTCGCCTGTGTGACAAGATCTGCATTGTATGCAACCAATTGAAAACATAAATGGTCTTGCCATATTTATCCAATCTGCTCCTAAAGAACACATATGCGCAATATCGAATGCCGAAACTATTTTTCCTGAAACTCCAATCTTAACTCTTTCTCTGAGATTGGATCCAACTAAAGCATTGTCAACAAAAACTATAGCATCTTTAAGTGGTGATCCTAGATGATCAGTAAACTCTGCCGGTGCTGCTCCTGTACCTCCTTCAGCACCATCAATTGTAATAAAATCAACGTACTCTTTTCTTAAAAACATGGTTTTGACAATTGATACTAATTCCCAAGGGTGACCAACACACATCTTAATTCCTACAGGTTTATTGCCAGAGAGTTTTCTAAGTTTTTTTACAAAATCAATTAGCTGATTTGGATTTGAAAATTCTTTATGTTTTGCTGGTGATATACAATCTTTTCCCATTGATATACCCCTTGTTTCAGCAATTTCTTTAGTTACTTTAGGCGCTAAAAGCATTCCCCCGTGTCCAGGTTTTGCACCCTGACTAATTTTTATTTCTATCATTTTAACTTGTTCTTTTTTTGCTATTTTTGAAAAATTTTGTGGGCAAAAATCTCCATTTTTTTTTCTACAACCAAAGTATCCTGATGAAATTTGCCATATGGTATCCCCTCCACCTTTTTCATGATACTTTGACATTGAACCCTCCCCAGTATTATGTGCGAATTTTCCAAGTTTTGCAGCTTTGTTTAATGATGTTATTGCTGGCGGAGAAATTGCTCCGAAGGAAGTGCCTGAAATATTCAGTACAGACATATGGTATGAATTTTTCCCAATTCCAACTTTTGTTCTAAAGTCACTATTTGAAATTGAGGATGGAGCAATGGAATGATTTAACCAAACGAAATCGTCATCATACATTTTTTCTAATGAACCAAAAGGTCGTACACCGTCAATATTTTTTGATCTTTGATAAACCATACTCCTCTGGTTGCGAGAATATGGAACCTCTTCATCATCGGTTTCCCAGTAATATTGCCTAAGTTCGGGTCTTATACTTTCCAAAAAAAATCTAAACCTACCTAGAAGTGGAAAATTTGATAATATTGATCTTTTTTTTTGCATGTAATCTCTTAACGAAATAATAAATAACAAAAAACTAAAAAAGAAGATTACAAAAAAACTTGAGTTCAAAAATCCAGCAATACCTGATATTACTGATAATAAAAAAAAGTAAAACAGAAACGAATATCTTCCCCAAATTAAATCGATCATACAATTGAAGATTAACAAATTTTTTTAAAAAAAAAATATTTTTTTAAAAGTCAATTTTTTAAATTAATATTTGGTTATATTTATGTTTTATATTTTAGATTAAGTGTTGTATAAGTATAACCAATCAAATTCATAATATTATATTTTTATCGAAAGTTCTAATAAATGAATGAACTGAAAATACAAAAAGAATTAAGAGAATTCGCTAAGAAAAGAGACTGGGAAAAGTTTCATAACCTTAAAAATATTGCAATATCAATAAATTTAGAATCGTCAGAACTTCTAGAAATCTTTCAGTGGGAAAATGAAAATTCTAATTTTTGGTTTAAGAAAAAAACAAAAAGTCTTATTGAGGAAGAAGTTGCAGACGTTATGTTATATTTACTAAGATTCGTAGATATTGCAAAAATTGATTTAGAGAAGGTATGTATTGAAAAAATAAATAAAAATAAAAGAAAGTACCCTATTAGTTTATCCAAAGGAATATCAACAAAATACAATAAATTAAAAAGATAGTTTCAAAAGAGTGTTAGATGAAGAAGAATAAGAACAAATTTGAAAAACTATCTGCTGCTTTAAGAAAAAATTTAATAAAAAGAAAGGAGAAAAAAAATGGGGATAATGCCTGATTCTTGGATAAAGAAAATGGCAGAAGAAAAAGGAATGATTAATCCATTTATAGATAAATTGGAAAAAAAAAATGTCCTATCTTACGGTCTTTCTTCTTATGGTTACGATGCCAGAGTTTCTAGGAATTTTAAAATTTTTACTAACGTTAATTCCGCAACCGTTGATCCAAAAAGTTTTTCAGAATCAAGCTTTGTTGATAGAAATGTTGACGCTTGTATTATACCGCCAAATAGTTTTGCACTAGCGCAAACTATTGAATATTTTAAAATTCCAAAAGAAACTCTCGTTATATGTGTTGGCAAATCAACTTATGCAAGGTGTGGAATAATTGTTAATGTAACACCTCTTGAACCTGAATGGGAAGGTCATGTAACTTTAGAGTTTTCTAATACAACTCCACTACCTGCCAAAATATACGCAAATGAAGGTGCAGCTCAATTTTTATTTTTTAGAGGAGAAAATGTTTGCGATTTGTCCTATGCAGACAGAAAAGGAAAGTATATGTTTCAAGAGGGCGTTACTCTTCCGAAATTATAAAATGGATAAAATAGAAATAACAGGAGGAAAATCCCTTAATGGAAAAATAAGAATTAGCGGATCTAAAAACTCTGCACTCCCAATTTTAGCTGCTTCTTTATTAACTGAAGAGAAAATTTCAGTTTCCAATGTTCCGAATCTATCTGATATCTTTTCAATGCTAGACTTATTAAAGTCTTTGAATGTAAAAATAAACAAAAGCAAGGATAAAATAGATTTAACATCTTCAACTCCAAGATCACTCTTAGCTCATTATGATTTAGTTAGAAAAATGAGAGCATCCTTTTTAATATTAGGTCCATTATTAGCTAGATATGGTGAAGCCAAAGTTTCTCTTCCTGGAGGTTGTGCCATTGGGAATAGGCCAGTAAACATACATTTGGATGGTCTAGAGAGAATGGGAGTTACTTTTAAAATTGATGATGGATATGTAACTGGGTCTATAGATGGGAGATTGAAGGGTGCAAATATCAATCTAAATAAAATTTCTGTTGGTGCAACTGAAAATCTTATTATGGCAGCTACATTGGCCGAAGGAACAACTATCATTAGTAATGCTGCACAAGAACCTGAAATATCTGATTTGTCAAAATTACTTATTAGAATGGGAGCGAATATAAAAGGCTTTGGTACAAAAAAAATTGTAATTGATGGAGTTAAAAAACTTACAAGTTGTTCTTATGAAATTATGCCTGACAGAATAGAATCAGGCACTTATATATTATGTGTCTTTGGTTGTGGAGGAATAGTAAAACTAGAAAATGTAAATAACGAAATCTGTGACCATTTGATTAAAATTTTTAAAAAACTAAAGTCACTTCAACTTAAAAAAAATAATAATGGTAAAAATTTGCTGATAAAAAAAAAAAAAAATTCAGAACTTTCCTTGATAGTCAAAACAAAAGAATATCCTGGATTTCCAACGGATCTGCAAGCCCAATTAACTTCTTCTTTACTAAAAACAAAAGGTCGCTCAGAAATTGTTGAAAATATTTTTGAAAATAGGTTTATGCATATTGGTGAATTAATTAGAATGGGAGCAAATGTGAAACAAATTGGTTCAAAGGTAATTGTGAAGGAATGTAAAAAACTTAGAGGAGCAGAGGTAATGGCAACTGACTTAAGAGCTTCATCATGTCTAGTAATTGCAGCCTTAATGGCTGAAGGCAAAACAACAATTAATAGAGTTTATCATTTAGACAGAGGATATGAAAATTTGGAAAAAAAATTAAAATTGTGTGGTGCACAAATAAAAAGGGTGAAGTCTTGAAAGATATTATTTTAGCTATTCCAAAAGGAAGAATTTTAAATGAGCTAATACCTCTTTTGAAAAAAGTTGATATTGAACCAGAGCAAGATTTTTTTGATAATAAAACTAGGAAACTTATGTTTCGTACAAATAATAAAAACTTATCGATAATAAAAGTAAGAGCGTTTGATGTTGCAACGTTTGTTGCATTAGGGGCAGCACAAATAGGAATAGCAGGGGATGATGTGCTCAATGAGTTTGATTACGATGAAATTTACAAAGTTTTAGACTTAGGAATTGGAAAATGTAGATTGTCAGTGGCAAAAAAAATTAAAGTTAATAAAGAAAACTTTCAAAGTAATGGTCATATCATGGTTGCTACGAAATATAAAAATACCGTAATCAATTTTTTTGCTAATAAGGGTGTTAGAGCTGAATGTATTAAATTAAATGGAGCAATTGAACTTGCACCAAGATTAGGAATTTGTTCGACAATCGTGGATTTAGTCTCAACAGGCAGAACCCTTCATGAAAACAATTTAAAAGAATCTGATGTCTTACTTGATATCACTTCTAAATTAATTGTTAATAAAATTTCTTACAAAATAATGAATTCAGAAATTTCAAAAATAATTACTAAATTTTCAAGGATAATTAATGGTTAAAATTTTAAATACTAAACAAAGTGATTTTCAAATAAAATTTGATAATTTGCTCAAGAAACGTGATAAGGATGATGAAAAAATAGATAAAATTGTGTCAAAGATAATCTCTGATGTTCGCAAAAACTCAGATAATGCTTTGCTAAGGTTAACAAATAAACTCGATAAATCTAATTTTAAAAAGATTAAAGATTTGACTGTCAAAGACTCTGAATTTGAAAAATGTTTTCAAGATCTTTCGTCTAGTACAAAGTTTTCTCTGAATAAAGCAATAAGTAGGATTAAGTCCTATCATAAAAAACAGATGCCCAGGAACATAATGTATAAAGATAAGGAGGGTGTAGTTCTAGGAGGTATTTGGAATCCTATCGAATCAGTTGGTCTTTATGTTCCAGGAGGAAAAGCGGCATATCCGTCTTCTTTGATAATGAACGCTGTTCCTGCCATTGTCGCTGGAGTTGAACGGATAGTCGTTACAGTTCCAGCTGTAAGTGGTGAAACTAATTCCTTAGTTTTAGCTTGCTGTAAAATTCTAGGAATAAAAGAAGTTTATAAAATTGGGGGTGCGCAAGCAATATCAGCTTTAGCTTTAGGTACCAAAACAATTAAGAAGGTAGACAAAATTTTTGGTCCAGGGAACGCTTATGTTGCATCTGCCAAAAAACAATTTTTTGGGACTGTAGGAATTGACATGATTGCCGGACCATCAGAGGTATTGGTTGTTGCTGATTCAAAAAATAACCCTGATCACATAGCGATAGACTTGTTAGCTCAAGCTGAACACGATGAATTAGCCCAATCAATATTAATTACTGATGACAAAAACTTTTCTGACAAAGTAATTAAAAGTATCAATAATTTTCTTAAGAACTTAGAGAGACGAAAGATTGCCATGTCAAGTTGGAATAATTTTGGAGCAGTTATTATTTGTGATGATCTAAATAAATCAGTTGAATTAATAAATAAAATTGCACCTGAACATTTAGAAATTGCAGTTGAAAAACCAAAAAAATTTCTCAAAAAAATTAGGAATGCCGGTGCCATCTTTTTAGGACGTTTCACACCAGAGGCAGTGGGTGATTATGTTGCCGGTCCTAACCATGTTTTACCCACAGATAGAACTGCAAGATTTTCTTCTGGATTAAATTTATTGGATTATCTAAAGAGATCATCTGTAGTTGAATGTAACAAAAGAAATTTAAGCAGAATTGGAAAAGATGCAATTAATCTTGCATATGAAGAGGGTTTACAAGCTCATGCTTTATCAATAGAATGCAGAATAATTAAATAATTATTTGTATGGCTAAAGACGAATTAATGGAATTTACAGGAACAGTTAAAGAACTGTTACCAAACGCTATGTTTAGAGTCTTACTTGATAATAATCACGAAATAATTGCCCACACAGCCGGAAAAATGAGAAAATTTAGGATCAGAGTTCTTGCTGGTGATCGTGTGACAGTAGAAATGACCCCTTATGATCTCACAAAGGGAAGAATCACATTTAGACACAAATAAATTTTTGTTTGAGAATCGTAAAATAATTCTAGCTTCTCAATCTAAGAGAAGAATAGAACTTATGAATCTCTTGGGATTAAAGAATATTGTGTGCGAAAGTCATAAGATTGATGAAGAAAATTTTAAATGGAAAAAACCTTATTCAAAATCAGTCTTAGATCTATCAGAACTTAAAGCTCGTTCCATAAAAAAAACAAATAATGAAAATTCAGTTGTTGTTGCAGGTGATACTACGGTGATACGAGCAGGAAAAATTTTTCATAAAACAAACTCCATGAGTGAGATAAAAAGTTATTTACAGACTCTTTCAGGAAGGAAACATTTTGTATATGGTGGTTTGTGTGTTTTGTCAAACTCTGGAAAAGTTTTTAGAAAATTTTCAAAAACGGAGGTTTATTTTAATAAAATTTTGGATAATGAAATTACAAAACAAGTCTTAGAAGACGGCGTAGGTAAAGCTGGCGGATATGCACTTCAAAATTTTGGTTCGCGATTTGTCAAAAAAATCCGTGGTTGCTATACAAACGTTATTGGAATATCAATTCCAGAGTTATATAAAATATTAAAAAATCCAGAGTTATAATTTTTGTTTCTAAAAATGCATTATAATGCTAAACAATCTTATAATTTAATTTATTATTTTGCCCAGGTAGCTCAGTTGGTAGAGCAAGCGACTGAAAATCGCTGTGTCGGTGGTTCAATTCCTCCCCTGGGCACCACTATTATGTTATACAGTAAATTTCTTATAATTATATTTCTTGTATTGATTCAGTCCTGTGAATTTAGTCAAAAAGATTATTTTCCTACAACATACGGGCTTAAGTGGGTATATTCAGTTGTAATTAAATCATCGTATACTGGTAAAAGTAGCACTAAAAGAGTAATGATAACAAATTTTCACCAGTCAAAAAAAAATAAAGTTGAGGAATTTTCAAAACTTTATTCAGATGGTAGTTATTATTCATATGAAATTAAAGATGGAAAGGTTGAAAGGACTTCAGTAATACTAACTTTTTCAGAAGGAATTGACGAACCTGTAAAAAAAATAATTTATCCAGATCTTAATTTCAAACAGAAAGAATGGAAAGTTAAAGAACAACTATTCCTAGTAAGAGGTTTTCAACCTCCACTATTAAATGTCAAGCCAAGATCACAATTGGAAATGAATTATAAAATAAAAGAAAGACACAAAAAAGTAAGATTTAAGAAGACAACATATAAAGATTGTATCGAGATTGAAGGCACAGGGAACACAAAGTTTATTGGAGATACACGATCTGGCCCCATAAATGTAGAAGTTACGAATAATGAAATTCTTTGTAATAATATTGGATTAATTCAACAGATTCGTACCGAAAATACGAATGCATCAGCTTTTGGTAATATGACTTTAACCAAAAACTTGATGAGTTTTAAATAAATGAGTTCTGTATCTTTTATAATACCTGTATTTAACAAATCGTCTTTTTTAAAATATGTAATCAAATGTCTCAAAAATCAGTCAGGAGACTTTGAACGCGAGTTTATTTTTATTGATGACGGATCAACTGACAATTCATATGAAATAATTTCATACCTAACAAAAGATTTAAAGAATACAAAAATTTTGAGACAAAAAAATTTGGGATCTGCTAACGCTACAAATAAAGGAATAAAGAGTGCTCGAATGAAATATTTGAAATTTCTTGATGCAGACGACATTATTTTAAGTGAAACAACCGATGCACTATTAAATATTCTTGAAGATAATTCAGATTTGGTTCTAGTCTATGGTCTTCAAAGAAAAGTTAAAAACTTAAATGACATAAATATTTTTGAAAATTTTGATAAAAGAAACTACACGGTTATTCATAATCCTATTAAAAAGGCAATGAGAAATTCAATGTTCAATCCATCACAATTTTTGGCCAGAACAGAATTGTGTAAAAAAGTAGGTGGTTGCGACGAGAGAATAAAATTTAGTCAAGAATATTCTCTTACACTAAAACTTTCTACATTAGGAAAGTTTGCAAAGCTAAATTTTCCGACAGCTATACTTCCATTAGTTGCACCTGGACAAATTTCCGAGAAAAAAAACAATCAAATATATAGGGTTTCAAAAGCTCTAGAACTTTTTCTTGAAGACAATCCTAAATTAGAAAGTGAATATAAACTTTATGCACAACGAAGGTTAACAGCGAGAGCCTGGAGGTTCGCAAAAAGATTTAAAAATTCCAGTTTTTTTTTCAAAGTGGTTTTTGTTGTATCTTAAAGGATTTTTTTACTTCAATTCAAATGTCTTAGAAAACTGTAAAAAAGCAAATGAAATTTACAACGATTTCTTAGATTAAAAAACTTTCCCAGGGTTTAGAATATTTTGAGGGTCAAATATTTTTTTTATATCTTTCATCTTGTTCAATTCAAATACTTCTTTATTCCTTTTCAACTCTACTTTTCTGAGTTGGCCAATTCCGTGTTCAGCACTGATTGCTCCACCAAAAATCTTAACATTATCAAAAACTATTTTGTTTATAGATTTACATATTGACTTTCTCGACAAATTTTTTTGTTCATTAATTAAAACGTTGAAATGCAAATTATTATCTCCCAAGTGACCAAAATTTATTATTTTGGAACCATCTAAATATTCTTTAATGCATTTTGTAGTTTGTTTTACAAACTCTGAAATATTAGTAAGTGGAATTGAAATATCATGTGGAATTATAAAATTTTCCTTTCTCTCAGCAAGTGGAATAGATTCCCTGTAGTTCCATAGTTTCTTATTTTCGTTGTCAGACTTGGATAAGATTAAATCATCAGTATCTAATTCTTTAAAATCAATTTTTGCA
>CACFLF010000015.1 GCA_902567115.1 uncultured Alphaproteobacteria bacterium | reverse complement strand
TACTAGGATGTTTGAATACAAATGTCATTACCAATAAAACTTCTTTTTACGTTTGGGACCAGGTTCATCTTGATAGTCTTCTGGGTGTCTTACTAAACTATATGGACTACAAGGAGTCCCGTAAAGAATGGGAACGAACTTACATCACAGGTTTAGATCTATTAGGATTTAAATACGAAGATAGAACAGAACCTTTTTCTGGTGCAGCAGGAGCTACACACCCGGTTCTTGCAGAAGCGGTTACACAATTTCAAGCACAGGCTTACAAAGAATTACTCCCGGCCGACGGACCAGTAAGAACTCAGATCATAGGAGCTCCTTCTCCTGAAAAAGAAATGCAATCAACTAGAGTAAAAGATTTTATGAATTACCAGTTGATGGATCAGATGAAAGAATATGAACCTGAGTTTGATCAGTTATTGTTTTATTTACCACTTGCAGGATCCGCATTTAAAAAAGTTTATTACGATCAATTATTAGGTAGAGCAGTTTCAAAATTTGTACCTGCAGAAGATTTAATAGTTCCTTATAGTGCAACATCTTTAGAAGATGCAACAGCTGTTGTTCATTTAGTTAAGACTAAAGAAAATGATTTAACAAAACAAATGGTATCTGGTTTTTATAGAGATGTAGAAATTGGTCAACCAGGAGAAACTGAATCTGATTTAGACAGAAAAGAAAGAGAGCTCGAAGGAATTACAAAAACAAAAGACGAAGACATTTACAATATCTTAGAATTTCATGTTGATTTAGATTTAGAAGGTTTTGAAGATAGAGATCAACAAGGTCAACCCACAGGAGTTAAGCTTCCATACATTGTAACAATTGAAGAAGCATCACGTGAAATATTATCCATCAGAAGAAATTACGAAATAGGAGATCCTTTAAGAAAAAAGATTTCTTATTTTGTACATTTTAAATTTTTACCCGGTTTAGGTTTTTATGGTTTTGGATTAATTCACATGATTGGTGGTCTATCAAGAACTGCAACAGCAGCTTTAAGATCACTACTAGACGCTGGTACTCTCTCCAATCTACCAGCAGGATTCAAGATGCGCGGCATCAGAATTAGAGATGACGCGCAATCCATAACTCCAGGCGAATTTAGAGATGTTGATGCTCCAGGTGGAAACATAAAAGATGCTTTTATGGCTCTACCATTTAAGGAACCATCACAAACTTTGTTACAGCTTATGGGTGTCGTTGTATCAGCCGGACAGCGTTTCGCGTCCACAGCTGACCTTCAAGTAGGAGATGGGAACCAACAAGCAGCAGTGGGGACGACAGTGGCTTTGTTGGAGCGAGGAAGCAGAACAATGTCTGCGATTCACAAAAGAATTTATGTGAGTCTTAAGAATGAGTTTAAAATGCTTGCTCGAGTATTTAAATTATATCTACCAGAACAATATCCTTACGATGTTGTTGGTGGTCAAAGGATGATTAAGAAGCAAGACTTTGACGACAAGATAGATATTTTACCGATCGCCGATCCAAATATATTTTCTCAGACACAAAGAATATCAATTGCTCAAGCAGAACTACAATTAGCACAATCTAATCCAGCAATGCACAATATGTATAATGCGTATCGTGCAATGTACGAAGCTTTGGGTGTAAAAAATATTGATATGATTTTAAAACCTGTGGCAAGACCGGTTCCAATGGACCCAAGTGTTGAAGCAATTCAAGCTTTAGCAGGAAAACCTTTCCAAGCTTTTAAAGGACAAGACCATAGAGCTCATATTACTGCTCATTTAAACTTTATGACGTCGTCAATGGCTAGAAATAATCCAATGGTAACAGCTTCTATGCAAAAAAATATTTTTGAACACATAAGTTTAATGGCATTAGAGCAAGTTGAGGTAGAATTTAAAGATCAAATTATTCAAATGCAGCAAATGCAACAACAGATGCAAGCAAATCCTGCTTTAGCACAAGATCCGCAGCTTCAACAACAGATGATGGCGTTAAATATGCAGATTGAGTCTAGAAAAGCAGTTTTAATTGCAGAAATGTTCGAAGATTATGCAAAAGAAGAACAAGAATTGATGGGTGAGTACGGAAACGACCCAATTGCTAAGTTAAAAGCGAGAGAATTGGACATCAGAGCTAAAGATGACTTCGTAAAAGCAGAACAGGCACAAGAAAAAATTAATCTTGACCGAATGAAACCAACAAAACAAGGATGAGAAGCTCGAACAGAACGAAGAACTTGCAGAATTAAGAGCGGCTACGTCTCTTGCGAAACAAGAAATGGCTAACCAAAGTAAGATTCACGATTTTGGTAGAAATTTTAGAAAAAAATAAATATAATAACTTGAAGGAGAAAATATGGCTTTAAAAGATAAAATGTCAGTAGGCAGAAAAGGAGAAGTTGTAATGGCTAACGCAACTGGTGGGCAAGAAATCCCTACACCAGAAGTAAAAACTATGACTGACCCAAGATCTGAAATTCTTACTAACCAAGACAGAGTCTACAACAAAATTGGTGTTGGAGAAGAAGTAGAAGTTAGAGGAACTAGAAGAATGCTGAAGTCTAAAAGTAAAAAAGCAACTTGGTACTAGTATGTGGTTGTCAGCAATTAAACTAGCTGTCTCTGCTGGTAGTAAAATTTATGCTAATAAGCAGAAGGCAAAAGTCGCAATGTCTGATGCACAGCTATTGCACGCTGAACGACAAGCTCGAGGTGAGGAAGCTTACCAAGGCAAGTTGTTAGAGGCACGTCAAAACGATTACAAGGACGAATTTGTTCTCGTGATTTTGTCGGCGCCCATAATTGTGCTCGCTTGGGGGGTCTTCTCGGACGATCCGGGTGCGCTTGAAAAAGTAAAAACTTTCTTCGAGCATTTTGCGGCACTGCCGACCTGGTTCAGTACCCTTTGGATCCTCGTCGTCGGAAGTATTTTTGGAATAAAGGGAACACAGATCTTTAAAAACGGAGGAAAAAAATAATGCCAAACAGAAGATTTAATAAACAAGTTGCTAATTCTAGAGCTGCTATGATGGCAGGCGGAAGAGCAAAGAAAAAAGGTGGCGGGAATATGATTTCTGGCACTGCAAGAAAAGACGAAGCATCTGGATATTACACACCTGACATGGGTATGAGAGGTGGAGCAATGATGAAAAAAGGTGGTAAAGTCGGTAAGAAAAAACAAGGTTACAAAGCTAGAAAAGATGAGTCTATTGCTATGAGAATTCGTAAGAAAAGAACTAAGAAGCAATTAAAAGCTTCAAGAGATGATTCTTATGGAAGATTCGGAAGTAAAGCTAAAAAATCTGGTAAAATAAATAAATAGGAGAACCATGGCTGGAAAATTAAAAATGGTTATGAAGGATGGAAAAAAAGTTCCATTCTTTGCTGCAGATGGTAAAGGTAAAATGAAAGCTGGTGGAAGAGCGTTGAAACCAGTTAAGCCATCACAAAAAGGCTTAAAAAAATTACCCAAAAAAGTTAGAAACAAAATGGGTTATATGAAAAAAGGTGGGAGAGCTAAGTAATGGCTGGCCCAGGTCTTTATGCAAACATTCATGCTAAAAGAAAGCGTGGAGGTAAAATGCGTAAGAAAGGTGCAAAGGGTGCACCAACAGCAGCTAATTTTAAAAGAGCCAAACAAACAGCGAGGAAAAGATAATGACTAAACTTTGTCCAAGAGGTAAGGCCGCAGCGAAGCGTAAATTTAAAGTTTACCCGTCGGCATATGCCAATGCATATGCTTCTAAAATTTGTGCAGGTAAAATTAAAGATCCATCTGGAGTTAAAAGAAAAGATTTTAGAGGACCTAAACCTAACAAAGCAAAAGGCGGTAGAATTTACAAAGCAGGTGGTGGAGTTGCAGAAGCAACTGCAAGACTTAGAAGACAAGGTTTAAAAAAAGGATCTGTTGCTAGAGGTTGTGGAGCGATCATGTCCAACCGAGCAAAAGAAACAAAAATGTATACATAAGATGGCTGGTTTAAAAACATGGTTCGATCAAAAATGGGTAGATATTGGTTCCAAGAAAAAGGATGGTTCATTTTCAAAATGTGGCCGTTCAAAACAAAAAGCAGATGCGAAACGAAAGTACCCGAAGTGCGTCCCACTTGCAAAAACCACACGGATGACAGAGTCGCAAAGGGCGAGTGCTGTCAAACGAAAAAGAGCTGCGGGTAATACAGGCCCTAAACCAACTAACGTTGCAACATTTAAAAAAAGAAAAAGAGCATTCATTGGAGGAATAATATGAAAATGCCAAACACAAAATATGATGGCAGTTACATAATGGGTGGTCCAGGAACTAATCAAAGTTATAAAAAATATTACGGCAGCATGCTTAAAGGTTTTAAAAGAGGTGGTGACGTAATGCCTAAAAGAAATAAAAAAAATTTTAGACCAACTGAAAAAGGTGCGGGTATGACTCAAGCTGGTGTCAAAGCCTACAGAAGAGCTAACCCTGGTTCTAAATTAAAAACAGCGGTCACTGGCAAAGTCAAACCAGGATCTAAAGCTGCTAAAAGACGTAAATCATTCTGTGCTAGAAGCGCAGGTCAAATGAAGAAGTTTCCTAAAGCTGCGAGAGATCCTAACTCAAGACTAAGACAGGCTCGTAGAAGATGGAAATGTTAAATGAAAAAAGCTAAATTAAAAATAAAAAAAGTAATGAAAGGTTTGCAGAAAGCTTCTAAAACACATGCTGCACAAGCAAAGACTTTGAAAGGAGTATTACATGGCGGATCCAAAAAAAGGAACCGGAAAAAAACCTAAAGGCTCTGGCAGAAGATTATATACCGATGAAAATCCTAAAGATACTGTAGGTATAAAATTTGCAACACCTACGGATGCTAGAAAAACTGTAGCTAAAGTAAAACGTATCAGCAAACCTTTTGCTAGAAAAATACAAATTTTAACTGTTGGTGAACAGCGCGCCAAAGTTATGGGTAAGAATAAAGTCGCTGCAATTTTTAAAAAAGGCAAAGAGTCTATTAGAAGAGGAAGAAAAAATGGATGAGTTAACTTTAATAACTAAAATACAAAAATATTTAAAAGAGTCTTATCAAAGGATAGGAGACGCCATGATTGCTGGAGGCGTTGACAATATGGAAAAATATAAGTATATGTTAGGACAAGCGCACGCTTACCAAACTATTTCAGGGGAAATATCCAACCTGCTAAACAAAGGAGCTAAAGATGGAAACGGAAAAGTCGTCGATATCAGAGACGAAAGAAGTCCCAAAGCATAAAAACGCTTTGGTAGAAAAATACGAAAAACAAAACAAAGACGAACATCAAAAAGAAGTTGATGGTTACGAACGTTTAAAATCAAAAGAGTCAGAAAAATTACCTCAACCTACAGGTTGGAGACTTTTAGTTTTACCTTTTAAGATGCCGGAGAAAACTAAAGGCGGTCTTTATCTAGGAGCTGACACTTTAGAAAGACAACAAGTTGCATCTACGTGTGGTTTAGTTTTAGAGATGGGGCCACATTGTTATGACAAAGAAAAATTTCCTGAAGGGCCTTGGTGCAAAAAAGGTGATTGGGTAATTTTTGCTAGATACGCTGGATCCAGAATCCAGATCGATGGCGGGGAAGTAAGATTGTTAAATGATGATGAAGTTTTAGCAACCATCGAAAAACCCGAAGACATACTTCATCAATACTAACATAGGAGAGTGCTATGCAAAATATAGACAAACCGGTTGACATAGATACCTCTGGTCCAGGTGCAGAAGTAGAGTTAGAAGAAAATAAAGAAACTCTTGTTCAAGAACAAACACCAACAGAAGGTACAAAAGATGACAACCAACCCGAAACAAACATTGAGGACAGTAGTAGCTCCGATGACGCAAATGCGAAATCTGATGAGCCGACTGATGTTCAAGATGAAAAAACAGAAAGTAAAGACCAAAAGAAAGAATTAGAAGAATACTCTGACGGAGTAAAAAGAAGAATTGCTAAATTAACTAAAAAAATGCGTGAGGCAGAGAGACGTGAGGAAGCTGCAACTATTTATGCAAAAAGTGTTTTAGCAGAGAAAGAAAAGTTAAGTTCAAAACTTGCAAAACTAGATACAGGATTTGTATCTGAAAAAGAAAGTAGAATTAAATCTGGTATGGAAGCTGCCGTAGCTAAGTTAGCTAAGGCTAGAGAAGACGGTGACATGAAAAGCGAAGTCGCTGCAACAGCTGAAATTTCTAGATTAGGTTATGAAGAGGCTAGACTTGCAGATTTAAAGTCACAACAAGCCGAATCTCAACCTCAGACATTAACACAAAACCAACCTCAAGAACAAGTGGAAGTTCCAAGAAGAGTGGATCCAAGAGCTCAGGAATGGGCTAGAACCAATGCATGGTTTAATAAAGATCCAGTCATGACTGAAGGAGCAAAAGTAATACACAGACAATTGACAGAAATTGAAGGATATGATCCTAATTCTGAACCGGATGAATATTATAAAGAAATAGACCGAAGAATTAGACTTGAATTTCCCCATAAGTTTGATACAACTGCTTCTACGGAAACGGCCAAACCTACTCAAACTGTTGCATCCGCAACGCGTAGTAGTAAAACATCGGGTCGCAAAATTGTGAAACTCACGCCTTCACAGGTAGCAATTGCTAATAAATTAGGTGTGCCACTTAAAGACTATGCGGAACAATTAAAAATCACGGAAGGAGTATAGCATGGAAAAAGACGATAAAAAAACTTCACGTGCGAGTCAGACTAGAGAAAAAACATCTCGACCAAAAGTCTGGTCTCCACCATCTTTATTAGATGCACCCCCTGCACCGGCAGGATATGTACATAGATGGCTAAGAGCTGAGTCTATGGGATTCGACGATTCTAAAAACGTACAAGGTCGTATAAGATCTGGGTACGAATTAGTAAGAGCTGATGAATATAACGAAGTAGATTATGCAGTTGTACAGGACGGTAAATACAAGGGAGTGATCGGTCAAGGTGGCCTAGTGCTCGCTAGAGTACCCGAAGAGATCGCGAAACAATACGCCGAATATTACGCAAGACAGGCGCGAGATCAAGAGGAAGCTTTTGATAACGATCTCATGAAGGAAGAGCATCCAAGTATGCCTATCAATATTGATAGAAATACTCGTGTAACTTTTGGTGGTACCAAGAAATAGTTTTTTAACAATTTCTAGTTCATCATTTAAATTAACAAATGGAGATAAACTATGGCAAATCAAAACAGCCCTTTCGGTCTAAGAGCGATCGGAAAAGTTGGTCAAAATGATGACAACCAAGGTTTAGCAGAATTTAGTATTGCAGCATCTGCAGGCGCTACTTACTTCCAAGACCCAGTAAAAGCATTAAACACTGGAACTATTGGAGTAGCGGGAGCGGGCGACGTACTATTAGGAACGCTAAATGGTGTTTTTTTCACAGCGACCGACACACAAAAACCAACGTTTGCGAATAATCTAAAAGCAGGTAACACTGCAACAGATATCGTAGGCTTTGTGTCTTCAGATCCATACGAAAGATTTGAGATACAATCAGACAACACACTCGCTTCAGCACAAACTGATGTCTTTATGAATTATGACATTAATTACACTGCAGGCGATTCAGCTAACTATGTTTCAGCTGTACAACTAGATGACTCTACAACGTCATCCACTAGTGGTCAGTTGAAAGTAATAGGTGTTTCAAAAGATATAGATAATAATGATTTAGGTGCTTCGCACGTAAACTTTGTTGTCACTATCAATGAGCACTTCTTAAAACAAGTAGCTGGAGTATAATAGGAGAATAGGAGATAAATTATGGCTATATCAAGAGGACAACTAGTTAAAGAACTAGAGCCAGGATTGAACGCCCTGTTCGGCCTGGAATACAAAAGATACGAAAACCAACACGCTGAGATCTACGCGACAGAAACTTCAGACAGAGCTTTCGAAGAGGAAGTTATGTTATCTGGATTCGCTAACGCTCAAGTAAAACCAGAAGGTTCAGGAGTAGTTTTTGATAACGCTCAAGAAACTTTCACTGCAAGATACACTATGGAAACTGTGGCTCTTGCTTTCGCGATTACTGAGGAAGCGGTAGAAGATAACCTGTATGACAGACTGTCAAGCAGATACACAAAAGCATTAGCTAGAAGTATGGCTAACACTAAGCAAGTGAAATCAGTGGCTCCGTTGATAAACGGTTTCACAACTTTCAATTCAGGTGATAACACTACGCTGTTTAACACAGCTCACCCGACAATTGCTGGTACAGTGTCAAACACTTTAGCTACTGCAGCGGACTTAAACGAAACTTCATTAGAGCAGTCATTAATTGACATTGCAGCGTTTACTGATGAAAGAGGTTTAAAAATTGCAGCCAAAGGAGTAAAAATGATTGTTCCTTCTGCGCTACAATTCCAAGCTGAAAGATTGATGAAATCTGAAGGCAGAGTCCAAACGGCTGATAATGATATCAACGCTATCAGATCAATGGGAATGGTTCCTCAAGGTTACAGAGTGAACAATTTCTTAACTGATCCAAATGCGTTTTACATCATTACGGATGTTCCAAATGGAATGAAACATTTCATTAGAACTCCAATCAAAACAGCGATGGAAGGTGACTTCGATACTGGTAACCTTAGATTCAAAGCTAGAGAAAGATACCAATTTGGTGTATCTGACTATAGAGGAATCTTTGCATCACCAGGTGCGTAGTAACTAATTTTTGAGGCCGGACACAGTTCGGCCTCAATTAAAAAATAGAAAGAAAAAATGCACCCAAAACAATTCAGAGTACAGATTTATGCATATCAGTATCACGCTGATTTTGTTATAACGTCTTTGGATGGTCCATTAGATATCGAAAATGCCATAGTTGACAAACTAGGAAAAAAAGATATAAAATGGGACTATCTTGGAGAAATGATGGACCCCAAGATTAAAAGGATAACCTATGAGGAGGTTATGAATGGAGGAGATGATGCAACATCTACAAGACCTTTACAAGAAAAAGAGAGGTCTGGATCTTCAGTGGGAGCAGGAACATCTCAAGGAGGGTAGATATACCCTTAATATGGTAAAGATCGATAGAGAAGTTAAGAACGTTCTTACCGATATTAAAATGGCAGAGGCTAAAAAAGAACATCTGCAAAATAAAATTGAGGAAGCAGCTCCACAAGTTTCTGTAGCAACTTAAACAAAAAGCTACATCGTTGGAAAAACCAATCCGCATTGCAGGCCCTCTTGCGCTCTACTTAAAACTACTATATAAACTAATTACTATACAATTATTTATCGATATATAGACGCGTATAGTCGACGGCCTAGAGACTATATATCACTAACTAGGAAAAGGAGAAAATTATGGCAGGAACACACTTTAGAAATCCGGTAATGTTTGCTGGATTAGCTAAAAACACTAAATGGTTTAAGGATTTACCAGTAGATAACAATCCTAACTTTACATGTTATAAAGATGATTTTATTTATAACACTTTGCCTTCATCACAATGGTCAACATCTATTGCAGATGGTGGAGCTTCAGCAGGAATATCTAATGAGGTAAACGGAGCAGTAACTTTAACGTCTGCCAACACAACAGACAATAACGGTTTAGCTCTTGTTAAAACTCAAAATACTTTTCAAGCTGTAGCTGAGACTAGAGACAGCACAGGAGCAATCACTAACCCAGGCACAGTTATTTGGTATGAAGCGAGAATTAAAAATAATGACGCTAATGCTACTGACTACGGTACTGGATTAGTTGAAACTTTTACTGGAACTTCTGGATGGAGATCTGCAAACAGAATCTCTATTGAGTCTAACAACGGTGAACAGTTTTACAGATTTGTAACTAAAAATGCGGATGGAACAAATCAAGTTCAATACACTGCATACACTATTACAGACGATGGGTATGACACTGTAGGATTTAGATGCGATAGAGCTGGTAAAGTTGAGTTTTTTGTAAACAGAGTTTTAGCAGCTACTGTTACGTCAAACATCAACACTGATGATATGCAAATGTTTGCAGCTTCTGTATCAGCATCTGCATCAGGACAAAGAGTAACTTCATTAGACTATATCACTTGTACAGCTAACAGAAATGCAGCTGAACTTATTGGTAATATCTAATAAATAATTATTGAGGGCCTTCGGGCCCTCATCAATTTTAACGGAGAAGAATATGATTACAAACGGTAATAGTGGAGACATATTTAATGCAAATGTAACCACAGAAAATAAAATTGTAAAATCAGGAAGAACAAGAGCTATGGGTGTCGTATTAAATACTACCGCCGCTTCAGGTGACTTTCATTTAAAAGATGGAGGAGCTTCTGGCACGGTAAAATTTAAATATAAAACTAGTGGAGTTACATCTGGCGGAAGCCCTATTGTAATAAATTTCCCTGGTCCTATTTTATTTGAAACAGATTTATGTGTAGCTTTTACAACTGAACATGTAACAGTTTGTTCTGTGTTTTATAACTAGGAGTTTAAATGGCCAACACTACTTCTGGCACTACGACGTTTGATAAAACGTTTTCGATTGATGAGATAATTGAAGAGTCTTATAACAGACTCGGTCAATTTGACATGAGCGGTTATAATTTAAAAACTGCTAGACGTTCTTTAAATATTTTATTTCAAGAATGGGGTAATAGAGGCCTTCATTTTTGGGAAGTAGCTAAAACTAATATAACTTTAGTTAACGGTCAAAACGAATATAAAATTTTTAGATCTACAGCCGACGGTAATTCAAATGGAGTTACAACAACGCTTACAGCTGCAATAGCTTCGACTACAGCAACTACTGGAATTACTATTGCTTCTAAAGATCGTATGCCTGACGTAGGAACAATTAATGTTGGGTCAGAAAATATATCATATACTGGATTTAGTTCTCTAGAACTTACTGGAGTAACAAGAGGGGTAAATGGCACCACTGCTGCCACTCATTCAGACGGAGCTGCTGTTACGAATTTTGTAAACCAAGCCACAGAAATTTTGGAAATGTCTTATAGAAATTCTTCTAATGTGGATTCTCCTTTAGAAAAAATTAATAGATCTCAGTTTCAAGCTTTATCTAATAAGTCTTCTACAGGTCAGCCTTCACAATATTTTGTTCAAAGATTTGTAGACCATATTTTAATCACTTTATATTTAACACCTGGTTCTACAGAAAATGGAAATGCTATAAATTTTTATTATGAAAAAAGAATACAAGATGCTGGTGCTTATACGAACGCTACTGATGTTCCGTATAGATTTGTACCTTGCATGGTTGCAGGATTAACATATTATTTATCTATGAAATATGCTGCGCCAAGAATTCAAGAATTAAAATTAATTTATGAGGATGAATTAGCACGAGCTTTAGAAGAAGATGGTTCTTCATCGAGTGTATATATTGCTCCTCGAACTTACTATCCGAGTATATAATTATGGGAAATTTATCTAAAGGAAAATACGCATTATTTATTTCAGATCGATCAGGTTTAGCTTTTCCATATCGTGAGATGGTGAGAGAATGGAATGGTGCAAGAGTTCATACTTCTGAGTATGAACCTAAGCAGCCACAGTTAGAACCAACACCTTATTCAGCAGACCCACAAGGACTTCCTCACCCAAGACCTCAACAATTTAATTTATTGACTGGTGGAGGTGGAGGAATTATTGCTGACTTAACTTTGCCTGGAGATTTTGCATTTCAAACTGTTACTGATAATAGTATGACGCCAGCAAATCCAAATACAGTTAACAATGCAAGACAAGCATTAATGACAATAGGGAGTGTAACAATTAATATATCATGACATACGACGAACTAGTTACAAAAATTAGAGATTATACAGAAGTAGATGCAAATGTTTTAACGTCTACTATTGTAAATGGATTTATTGAAGACGCAGAATTTAGAATTTTAAGAGACGTAGATTCTGATAATAACAGAAGATATGTGAGCGCTCAGATGGTAGCTGGTCAAAGATTTATAGATACTCCTCAAAATTTATTAATAATTAGATCAGCTCAAATCGTAGATTCTGCAGGTGTTGGTGTGGCAAATGACAGAGATTTTTTACAATATAGAGATACTAGTTTTATGTCAGAATTTAATAATTTAGGAGTTCAAGGAACCCCTAAATACTATAGTAACTGGGATGAGGACACACTAGTGGTGGCTCCCACACCTGATCAAACTTATACCATTCAACTAAATTATATCTTGAAACCCTCGGGGTTATCGAGTACAAATACTACTACATACCTAAGTTTAGAATTTCCCAATGGCTTATTGTATGCATGCCTTACAGAGGCTTACGGTTTCTTGAAAGGACCCGTTGACATGTATCAGTTATATGATAAAAAATATGTTGAGGCCGTTAAAGGCTTTTCCATAGAACAAATGGGAAGACGAAGACGGGATGAATACCAAGCAGGTGTTCCTCGAATAGGAAAACAATAAGGAGAAAACATGGCTATAACACAAGCGATTTGTAATACGTTTAAAAAACAACTGTTGGAAGGCGACGCTAACTTTTCGAATTCAAGTGGCGACAAATTTAAAATAGCTCTTTATACTTCTTCAGCGACTCTAAACTCAGCAACTACTTCCTTTACTACTACGAACCAAGTAGCAAACACTGGACAATATACTTCTGGTGGGGGACTTTTAGTTAACCAAGCTGTTTCTTTAACAGCGGGTGTAGCAAGAGTTGACTTTGCAGATAGATCATTTACTGGAGTCACTTTAACTGCCAGAGGAGCATTAATTTATAACACATCATCAACATCCACAAATGCGGGCGTATGTGTTTTAGATTTTGGAGCAGATAAAACAGCTACATCAGGAACATTTACAATTCAGTTTCCAGCACAAACATCAACTGCAGCGATTCTAAGGATCTCTGGTTAATCGTAGGAGGTAACCTCCTATGGCAGCTTGGGGAACAAGTACTTGGAACACGGGCAGCTGGGGGACAGGCGCAGATAACAACGTTATCCCTACAGGGATTTCTGCAACTTTTTCAACCGGAAGTCTTTCTACTTCAACAACTGTCGAACTTGGTTGGGGCAGAGATGGTTGGAGTCAAAGGTCATGGGGTAATCCTAGTCAAATCGTAACTCCTGTTGTACCTGAAAATGGAATGCCAATGTCATTGGCTTCGGTCAGTGTTACAGGAGAAATAAATGGCGGTTGGGGAGCTTTTAATTGGGGAGATAATGCCTGGGGCATAGCTGCAAATCTTATTACAGCAGGTAATGCTCTCACTTCAAACTTAGGAAGCTCGACAGTTTCTGCAGGATCAAACGCTACACCTTCAACTAACAACGGTCAAACCGGAACTTTAACTCTAAACTCACCTACAATACTCATTGCAGTTGAACCTCCTATCACAGGTTTTGGTTTAACAAGTAATTTAGGAACTGCGGATGCTGGCCCTGATGCGATGGCAACAGGTATAGGAGCTACTATGGCTCTTGGCACCGTTGATGCATTCAACACCACAGGTTGGGGCAGACTTCAATGGAATGTAAATGACTGGGGCGACGCTGGTAGTTCTGTCATAGCATCTACAACCGGTATCGCTATGACCTCAGCTTTAGGAAGCATTACTAATGTAGCAGGAGATGGTGTAGTTGTTGCTAATACTTTAAACGTAGCTCAAGCTACACTTGGAATAGTCGATCCTGCGCCAGATACGATGATTACTGGCAATTTTATGGTGGGTTCTTTAGGAACTCTAGGAATGCAAGGAGACGTTACAGTTTCTGTTACTGGAATCGCATTAACGGCAGCTCAAGGAACCGCAATTGGAGACTTAAATCAAGAGGTTGCAGTCACTGGAATTTCGATGAATAATCAATTAGCTAGTGTAACAGTAGCTATTCACATGGACGTAATTCCTACTGGATTTGGGTTGACGGCAAACTTAAATAGTGCTAATGCTTTGATCTGGAACGAAGTTGATACAGGTTCAGCGCCTATAACACCTCCAGGATGGCGAGAGGTAGCTGCATAATGAGTTTGACACGAACTCATATTTTTAATAAAATGAACGAATAAGGAATTAAAAAATGGCGAACTCAACATCAGCAAATTTAAAACTTACAGTTCAAGCAACCGGTGAAAATTCGGGAACTTGGGGACAAATTACAAATACAAACTTATTAATTTTAGAACAAGCTATCGGTGGTTATGATACGTTTAACGTAACAAACGCTAACAGAGCTTTAACTTTTACCAATGGTGCTTTATCTAATGGTAAAAACGAAGTTATTAAATTAACAGGAACATTATCAGGAAATTTAAATGTCACTATTCCTGATTCAATTGAAAAAGTCTACACAGTCGTAGATGGTTGTGACCACGCTGGAAATACATTAACTTTCAAAACATCATCTGGAACAGGTGTGCTTTTATGTGAAGGCAACTGTTACACCTTATATTCTGACGGAACTAATATTGTTAAAGCTGACGAATACAGAAAATGGAGAGTGGTAAGCGCGGCCGAAACTGTTCAAGCAGGAGCAAAACTTTTAGTAAATACAAATAGTGGAGGAGTAACAATTACGCTTCCTGCATCACCAGCTACGGGAGATGAAGTTCATTTCGTAGATCAAGGTTACGATTTTAATTCTAACGCATTGACTGTTGGTAGAAATGGATCTAATATAGCTAATGCAGCATCTGATCTTGTGGTAAATACACAAGGTGCAGCTTTTGGATTAGTGTTCTCAGGAGACGCTACAACAGGATGGACTTACACGGAGAAATAATATGTCAAATTACGAAGCAACAAAATACGATTTCGACGGAGCAAACCTTACAGGTATCGAAGGAATTCCTACAGCTACTATTGTGCCATGGTCTTCATCTTCAGTGCCAACAGGTTTTTTAGAATGTAATGGTGCAGCTGTTTCAAGATCAACTTATTCAGCACTATTTGCGATCATAGGCTCAACTTACGGAGCTGGAGATGGTGCATCTACATTTAATGTCCCTGATCTACAAGATAACGTGGCAATGGGTAAATCGGGAACTAAAGCCCTAGCATCAACTGGCGGAGCAAATACAGTTGCAGCTTCAGGAACCATTGGTGGTTCAACAGCCAATGCAACTTTATCAACAGCGCAACTAGCCTCTCACACTCACGAAATACAAGGACAAAATACAGGTAACCAATCTCACACGGATCTTCAAAGATATGGTGGCGGTGCATCTAACACAGTTGCAGCTGGTTCTGGACAAGGTCACTCGCACAACATGAGTGCAACTTTTAGTGGAAGTGCAACCTCAGTCGTTCAACCTTATTTAACAGTTATTTATATTATTAAAACTTAGGAGAAAATATGGCAACAGACGCAACATGGACAGTAGTATTTGATGACAAAATGATTATGAAAAGAACTGGAGAATTTGATGTTACAAACGGTCCTGGTTATGTAATCGACGATGATGCATTTTGGAGTCAAAGCAAGTTTTCAAATATTTGGGCCATTCAATACGAAGCATCTAATGCAAGTGATCAAGTAGAGTATAGAGATGATACTCCTCACTCTAGTTGGGCAGATGCAAACTTAGGCGATTTTCAAGATTTTATTACTAGATGGGATGCAGCACACTTAGCTACTCTTCAAGCTAAATGGGATGCTGATGATCGTCCTTTAGAAGATGTAAACGGTGAATCAGATAAAATAGCTAGATTAGGTCCTAGACCTACATCTTACTCATCTTAATTTAAAACATCATTGTAAAATAAACTTGTAGTTGTTAATTCATTCATATAATTTTTTCCAATGAAATCTTCTACATTTTTATACATGCCTTTAAGATATGTATAAGCAGGTTGATATTCTTCTGCATTATCTAAAATTATATTTGCTTTAGTATAACATGCTTCACAACACATAGATGCTATAAAACCTCTTGATATAATGTTAGGATTATTATCAATTAATACGTAGTCACTATTTTTTATAAAATTTTTGTAGTTTCTATACATATAAAAATCTTCACGCATTTTTAACATATGAACATTTTTTAATTCTTCAGAATTAATTAAATCTATCCACTCTTGGTCATGTTCAAAAGAAAAAACATTTTTAAATTTTTTACTAAAATAAATTGTAGATTTTCCTGCTCCAAACTCAACCATTGTTTTTGAAGATAAATCTTTTGTACTCAACCAATCTACAAATGGTTTTGATAAGCATGGTATTATTAAATGTTTGTTTTCCACTTTACCTCAACATCATCCAAGAAGTTAAAATATACTTTTCACCAGATAAAGGTGGATTACCTCTATGAACATAAGGAAAACCAGCAGGCCAAATAACTATTCTACCTGTTTTAGGTTTTACTCTTTTTGAAAAATGTAAAAATTCTGTTTCACCACCTTCTTCAACATCATTTAAATATATAGAAAAAACAAAAGCTCTAGCTTCATTTTGAAAGCCTTTTTGATGTTCTAGATGCCAAACATGATATCCCTCCGTAGGTAAAGTTTTTTGAATTTTTAATTGTGTATAGTGAAAGGTGTCTTGTCCATAAGACTCTAAGGCTCCTACATTTTTTTCATAATGTTTCCAAGCCATATCAAAATTAATAATTAATGATTTTAATTCTCCCCACCATACATTTAAATTACTTGAAGTAGCAAAAAATTGTTGGTCTTGTTTTTTAACTATCGGAGCGTTTTCAAACTCTAATCTGTTTATAGTATTTTTAAATTTATTTTGATCTTCATAAAATTTAATAACTTTTTTGCATTCCTCTTGACTAATGTAATTATCATAGGTTCCTATAAAATTATTTATGTTAACTGTTTTTTCTTTCATTTATAATTTCTTTATGTTTTTTATATATTAAAATATTGTTTATTTTTTTAAAATAATTCTCTATTTCATTTTTAGTTTTTGTTGGTATTAAATTATATTGTTTTTTTATACTATTATTATAGTCATAAAAACCAAGACCATTTAAAACTTGAATAAAATTACAAGCCCAAAATAAACTATAATTAGATGTTTTCATATCATCATCAATTGGTAGTCTTCTTTTCCAAAGGCCTATCATTTTTTTAATATTAAGAGGAGCATTTTCATAGGTGTAATTTTTCCAAAACCAATTGTGTTGATTCCAACGTAAGTAATGAAGATAAATAAAATCTCTTATGTTTTCCATAATGCTCTTAACTTGAGTATTGTATTGCTCTCTTACTGAGCCGACAGGATCATTTAAATTGTGCATTAATAAAAATGATTGTTGTATTGAAGTTCCAATTGAAGTTGCCTCTAAAGGCTCTACAAAATTAGCCGATAGACCTATTGCAACACAATTTTTAATCCATACCTTATCCAAACGACCTGGATCAAATTTAATGTGTTTACCAATATTTATTTTATAACCCAGTTCTTTTTCAATTTCTAACTTTGCTTTTTCAGGAGTGGTATATTTGTCAGAAAATATATATCCATTTCCATGTCTTCCTTGAACAGGTATTTTAAACCTCCAACCAAATTTCATAGCCTTTGCTAAAGTCCAACAATTATAGTTTTCTTCATCAGGAGTTTGAAAAGTTATGGCAGAATTAACTTTTAAATATTTTTTATAGGATATCCATTTAGCTCCTAATTTATTTATTAATAATCTTTTGAAACCTGTGCAATCTATAAAAAAATCAGCTTCATATTTTTGAGTGTCACTTTCAATAAAAGTAATACCTTTGTTAACATTAAGATTAACATTACTAATTATGTCATCTATTATTTTTATATCTCTTTCCCCACAGGTTTTTTCTAAAAATACATTTAATTTATGTGTATCAACATGAAATTCTGTATAATGATTATCATTCTGTGCATTTAAAGCTATTCTAAATATCCTTCTATCTAATAAAAAATTATGTTGTTCTCGTAGTTTTTGATTTATTCTATCAAATAAACAATTAAGATATCCAATCCAATATTGATTGTTGTGAATGACTTCATTTTTTTCTATTAAAGTAACACCTGGAAAGGCACCACGATTTTTTCCCTCGCTACATCTGTTTAAGTTCCACATGTTAGAACTAATCAAAGCACTATATAAATGAAAACAATCTTCTAAACTTAAAACATTATTTATTACTTTTATCATTTTTTTGATTCATTACTTTCTGAAACACCTCTAAACCTTTATTAGTGACCTGGACTGTAACATCTTGAACAATGTCTGGCCCTTCTTTCTTATCTTTGTACACTTCTCCAGTTTTTGTATTTCTATATGTTGTTATAGTCGTACAATCTATTTTTGGTATATTATCCGTTTTCATTCTCTCTGTTTATTAAAGCATAACTTATGGCACCTTGTATTTTATTACTGCCCGTTGCTGCTTGTACTGTTATAGCATCTCCCGCTTCTAAATTCAAGCCTTGAGGTGAGGCATTTACTTGAGATTTAGCTGCTACATCATCTCGAAAAAATTCATACTCAGTGTTTGAATCAGAGGAATCAACTAAATTCATATTTACCAAAATGGCTGATGATGCATCGTTGTTTGCACAATATATACTTTTAACTATGATCGCTCCATCAGTAGGGCAAGTAAGCACTGTAGCTTTGCTTACATCGGCCTGTTTAAAACCTTGATTTTTATATTGTATTGTCATGATAAAAAGTAATTAAAAGCCTCTTGTTGATTTTTTAAATCTTCTTGAAAAGAAAAATTAAGTTGTTGTTTCATAGTGGTCATAGACTCAATTATCTGTCTTTGATTTTCTACGTCGTATTCTTGTTTTGGCTCAGGTATATAATTAGTCAGTTTAGCCATTATGTTCTTTTTTTATCCACACCTTTTATCTTTTTTTTATTTTTAGAGGCATAAAAAACA
>CACFLF010000014.1 GCA_902567115.1 uncultured Alphaproteobacteria bacterium | reverse complement strand
AAACCTAAACAACCAAAATTTGTAAAAACTCCGAAGAGCTTTGAGAATAGAAGACAAGGAAAACTAACAATCTCACAGGCTCTCGATGACGATAATGAGAAGGTAAGATCACTTGCTGCAATAAAAAGAGCTAGAGAGAAAGCAAAGCTGAGAAATGTAACAAAATCAGAAAATAAAGAAAACCAGGAAAATAAAGAGAGAAAAAAAAAAGAAGTTATAATTCCAGACGTAATAACTGTTAATGAACTTGCGTCACGTCTAGCTGAAAAATCATCAAATTTGATCAAATCACTAATGAAACTTGGGGTAATGGCAACTATTAATCAAACAATTGACAGCGATACAGCTGAATTATTAGTAATTGAATTTGGCCATGTACCAAAACGAGTAAGTGAATCTGATGTTGAGGTTGGTTTGACTGGACCCTCTGACACAGAGCAGGATCTTGTCCCAAGACCACCTGTAGTTACTGTAATGGGTCATGTTGATCACGGAAAAACATCTCTGCTTGATGTAATTAGAGCGAAAAAAGTTGCTTCGACTGAAGCAGGTGGAATAACTCAACATATAGGATCTTATATAGTTGAGGCTAAAAAAGGACAATTTATAACGTTTATCGACACACCTGGACATGCAGCTTTTAGTCAAATGAGGGCAAGAGGGTCTAATATTACAGATGTAATAGTTCTTGTCGTCGCTGCTGACGACAGTGTCAATGAACAAACTATAGAGGCTATTAGCCATGCTAAAGCTTCTGGATGTCCAATTGTAGTTGCAGTCAATAAAATAGATCTTCCAACAGCCAACACTGATAAAGTTGAATCTGACCTAATGAAGCACGAAATAATTAGTGAAAAAATGGGAGGACAAAATGTTTTTGTTAAGGTTTCAGCTAAAACAAAAACAGGAATAGATGATCTTTTAGATTCAATTATACTTCAATCTGAAATATTGGAATTAAAAGCTAATCCGAATAGAAATGCTGAGGGAACAGTTATTGAATCAAAAATAGAAAAGGGAAAAGGAACAGTTGTCTCCATACTAATTCAGAATGGAACTCTAAAAGTAGGTGACATTGCTGTTGTAGGAAAGGAATGGGGTAAAGTCAGAGCAATGTATAATGACTCATCTGAGAAGATAAATTTAGCCTTACCAAGTTTTCCTATTGAACTTCTAGGATTATCTGGCACTCCAGATTCTGGGGATAAATTGGTTGTTGTAGACAATGAGGCAAGAGCAAGAGAAGTTACTCAATATAGATCTAGGATGAAAAGAATTGAAGAGAATTCGTCAGTCAAACGGGTTTCAATTGATCAGATGATAGAAAGCGCATCTCAGGACGAAAAAAAGGTAATTTCTATAATAGTTAAAGCTGACGTCCATGGTTCGAAAGAAGCGATTGAGCAAAGCCTTAACAAAATGAACTCTGAAAAGATATCAATTAAAATAATACACAGTGCAGTTGGAGAAATTAATGAATCTGACGTAACTCTTGCGATTGCATCAAAAGCTAGAATTTTCGGTTTTAACGTCAAAGCCAATGCCCAAGCAAAAACGTTGTCTAAAAGAGAAGCAATAAAAATTAGCAATTTCTCAATAATATATGAGGTTATCGACGAGGCACAAAAAATAATTGATGGCCTTGATAACGCAGAAGAGATTGAAACTCAAATAGGAAAAGCCATAGTAAAACAAGTTTTTGAACTTTCAGATTCCAGTAAAGTTGCTGGATGTGTCATTGAAGAGGGAAAAGTGACGTCTAAAGCATTTGTTAAGATTTTCAGAAACGAAGAGATATTTCATGAATGTGAAATTCAGAGTCTTAGAAGAGAAAAAAACCAAGTAAAAGAAGTTATGAGTGGTTTGGAGTGTGGAATTGTTCTTTTCAAGTTCAACGAGGTTTTACAGAACGACAGACTAGAGTTTTTTGTGAGAGAAAAAAATGAAAAAAAATCTTAGTTTAGAAATAATCAAAGATGAACGAAAAAAATCAAGAATCGATAAAATCTCTTCCTTAATAAAAAAGACAATTTCTGAAGTTTTTATAACTGTCGACTTAAGTTATAGTGATGGAAAGAATGTTTTTATTATGGTGTCTCATGTCGAATTATCTTCTGATGGAAAAAGTGCTAAAGTTTTTCTAGAAACACTCAGAAATTTAAGCTTTGATAATGAAAACGTTATTGAAATAATTGCCAATAATTCATCAAGAATAAAAAAAGAATTTTCATCCAAAATTGATCTAAGATACACACCAAAGTTAAAATTTGAACTTATTAACAATAATTAAATGAATAACAATAATTCTAGTGGTTGGTTTTTTTTGGATAAACCAATAGGGATGACATCTAATTTTGCATTACAAAAAATAAGAAGAATTTTCAATAATTCTAAAGCAGGTTTTGTTGGTACACTTGATCCATTAGCTTCAGGTTTCTTGCCAATTGCCCTAGGAAAAGCAACAAAAATTATTCCTTTTATCGAAAAATGCGACAAAAGATATGTATTTACAGTCAAGTGGGGAATTAAAACTGAGACTGGCGATTCAGAGGGCAAAATAATAGAGGAGTGCGGAAAATACCCGAAGAAAGTTGATATTGTAAATGCTTTAAAGGAGTTTTGCGGTAATATAGATCAATTTCCTCATAAGTATTCATCTGTAAAAATTAATGGACAAAGAGCGCACAAATTGGCAAGAAAAAATATGAAATTTCAACTCACTAAAAGACAAATTTATGTCAATAATTTTACGTTAATAAATAATATCTCTGAGAAACTTACCTCATTTTTTGTAGACTGCAGTGCTGGAACATACGTTAGAAGTCTTGCAGAAAGTCTTGGAGAATCACTCGGCACACTTGCTACTGTTGTGGAATTGAGACGCATAGGATTTAATAATTTTAACAAAAAACTTATTTCACTGGATTATTTATTAAGTTTGGTGCATAGTGATGAACTTAAAAGGCTTGTTCATCCAATAGATGCCGTAATGAATAATGTTTTAAAAATTCAATTGGATTATAATCAAGTTAAAAGAGTTTTAAGCGGAAGTTTTGTTCAAATGGATAAACAATCAGTTATAACAAATAAAAACAATGTTGTTTTCGCTAAACATGAAGACAACTATATAGCTTTGGGCTTAATTAAAGATTGTACTTTTCATCCCAAAAAGCTGTTAATTTCTTAACTAAATCAATATGATATAATAAGAAATAAAATACAAATTAAGGAAATTAGGATGGAGAAAACTTTAAATAAAAAAAAAGAAAGTAAAGGAAGTGTTGAAAATATTGGGAGTAGTGAAAGTCAAATATCAATTTTTACAAAAAGAATAAAAAATTTAACAGAACATTTGAAATCTAACAAAAAAGATCATAACACTAGAAGAGGTTTGATGAAGCTTGTAGGAAAAAGAAAGAAACTTTTAAGCTATGTTAAAAGCAAAAGTAATGAAAGATACGAGTCAATTATAAAGTCTCTGGGTCTAAGGCGTTAGACAAACTAAGGAGATAAAAAATGTTTAATATAGCATCAGTGGAGTTAGACTGGAAAGGTCTAACTTTAAAATTAGAAACAGGAATGATTGCGAGACAAGCGGATGGTGCAGTAAAATGCTCATTGGGTGGGACGGTTGTTTTATGTACAGTGTCGGCTTCAAGAGACGTTGATGTCTCAAATGACTTTTTTCCTCTTTCAGTACACTATATTGAAAAATCATACTCAGCAGGGAAAATACCAGGGGGATTTTTTAAAAGAGAAGGACGACCAGCAGAAAATGAGATTTTAACGTCAAGACTTATAGATAGACCAATTAGGCCTCTTTTTCATCAAGATTTTAAAAATGAAACTCAAGTGGTTTGCACGGTCATAAATTACGACGGAGAAAATGATCCGTCAATTTGCGCAATGATCGGTGCTTCAGCTGCAATAACTATTTCAGGACTTCCGTTTCTTGGTCCTTTGGCGTGTTCAAGAGTTGGTTACATGGATGGTGAATATATTCTTAACCCAACAAAAGAGGAATTAAATGAAAGTGAGCTTGATTTAGTAGTTGCTGGAACAAGAGATGGTGTTCTCATGGTGGAATCGGAGGCTAATGAATTAGACGAAAAGATAATGCTTGGAGCAGTCCAATTTGGATTTAAAGAATTTCAGTGTGTCATTGATTCAATCATAGAGCTAGCAGAAAAGTCAGCAAAAGATTCATGGGAACTCACCAAAAGGGAGATACCTGAATATACTGATAAATTAAGGAATCTCACGCAAAAAGAATTAACTCCTATTTATAAAATAAAAGAAAAAAAGAAAAGGAATGAATCTCTAGTTGAGGCAAGAAGAAAAATAATTGAACAATTAAATAATGAGGTTGAAGACGAAAACACTCTTAAGGAAGAAATAAAAAAAGTTGAGAAAGAGATAGTAAGATCATCTGTTTTAGATACAAAAAAAAGAATTGATGGGAGAGGTCTTGACGACGTTAGAGATATAGATTGTAGGGTAGATTTATTGGACAATGTGCATGGAAGTGCCTTGTTTACTAGGGGTGAGACTCAAGCATTAGTTACTACTACTTTGGGAACCACGTCAGATGAGCAGATGATTGATGGTCTAGACGGAGATTCAAGAGAAAAATTTATGTTACATTACAATTTTCCTCCGTTTTCAGTAAATGAAGTTGGGCGTATTGGAGCAACAGGAAGAAGAGAAATAGGACATGGAAAGCTTGCTTGGAGAGCAATAAATCCGATACTAAAACGTTCAAACGACTTTCCATATACTATAAGAGTAGTTTCGGAAATAACAGAATCAAATGGTTCATCTTCCATGGCTACTGTGTGTGGAACCTCTCTTGCTCTTATGGATGCTGGAGTACCACTTGACAAACCTGTTGCTGGGATTGCAATGGGTTTAATTAAAGAAGAAAAAAAATTTGTCGTTCTAACCGATATTCTTGGAGATGAAGATCATCTGGGGGACATGGATTTTAAAGTTGCAGGAACGGAATCTGGCATAACATCATTGCAAATGGATATAAAAGTTAACGGAATAACCGAGGACATAATGGAAGAGTCTTTATCAAAGGCCAACTCAGCGAGAATACATATATTAAAAGAAATGAATAAGGTTTTGAACAAATCAAGAGCAGTCACAAAATCAAATGCTCCGCAAATCGAGAAATTAAAAATTGATAAGTCAAAAATTAGAGAAGTCATTGGTTCAGGAGGAAAAGTTATAAAGGATATTTGTGAGAAGTCTGGAGCCAAGGTCGAAATCGATGACAATGGTATAATTACAATTTTTGCTTCAAAAGCAAGTGAAGCCAAAACTGCAATGGATATGATCAACGACATTGTTGCGGAACCTGAAGTTGGGAAAATTTATGAAGGGAAGGTTGTGAAAACAACTGACTTTGGTGCATTCGTAAATTTTATGGGTAGTAGAGACGGTTTGGTTCATATTAGTCAACTAAAAGAAGAAAGAGTTGAGAAAACAACCGATGTTGTAAAAGAGGGTGATCAAGTAAAAGTTAAAGTTATTGGAGTTGACGATAGAGGTAAGGTTAAGTTAAGTTTAAAAGACGCCCAAATATGAAAAAAATTGAATCATTAATTTTGTCTGGAAAAGAATCGCTCCCAATCATAGAAGGAGGAAAAGGAATAGCTGTAAGCAGTGGTGAAAGTTCTGGTGCATGGGCCAAGGCTGGGGGTGTTGGAACATTCTCTGGGGTTAATGCTGACTCTTATGATGAAGAAGGTAATTTGATTCCTCAGATTTATAAGGAAAAAACAAGATCTGGTAGGCACAAAGAATTGATCGATTTCTCGGTCTCAGGAGCTATTGAGCAAGCAAAGATTGCAAGAGATATTGCTGGTCCCAAGGCTCCAATTCATATTAATATTTTGTGGGAAATGGCCGCGGCCGAAGAAATTCTTACGCGAACTCTTGACAAAGCAAGTAACATAATCGATGGAGTTACATGTGGCGCTGGTATGCCATACAAGCTGTCAGAAATTGCAGCTAGATTTGGAATTTATTATTATCCAATAGTTTCGTCTGCAAGAGCTTTTAATGCATTATGGAAAAGATCATACAGAAAAACCTCAGATTATTTAGGTGGAGTTGTTTATGAAGATCCTTGGCTAGCTGGTGGTCATAACGGCTTATCAAATAGTGAAAATCCTCTTAAACCTCAACCCCCGTACCCTAGAGTTAGAGAATTGAGAAAACTAATGAACGAATTTAATCTTTGCAACACACCTATAATAATGGCAGGTGGTGTTTGGAATCTTGAAGAGTGGGAAGATTGGATAGATAACCCTGAAATAGGAAAGATAGCCTTTCAATTTGGAACAAGACCATTACTCACTGAAGAAAGCCCAATACCCGATGCATGGAAAAAAAAATTGCTTAATATAAAAAAAGGAGAAGTAAGTCTTCATAGATTTAGTCCAACCGGATTTTATTCTTCAGCGGTTAAGAACGATTTCTTGATAGAACTTGAAGAAAGGTCAAATCGCCAGACACCTTTTTTAAAAGAGCAGACAAATGAATTCAACGAAAAAATTGAGATAGGTCCTAGAAAAAGAACGTTCTATGTTAAACATTCCGATAAATCAAAAATTATGGAATGGATAAAGAAAGGATTTTCAAAACCAATGACTACTCCCAATGATACTTTGATTTGGGTTACAATAAAGAAAGCAAGTCAGATTGTTAAAGACCAAATTGATTGTATGGGCTGTTTGTCCCAGTGCTTATTTAGTAACTGGGCGCAAGGGGAGAAAGGTACAACCGGAAAAAAAGCAGACCCTAGATCATTTTGTATACAAAAGACACTTCAAAAAATCAGTCATGGAATCTCTAATCTAGAAAATGAATTAATGTTTGCTGGTCACTCAGTTTATAGGTTTGCGCTCGATCCATTCTACAAGGGGGGATTTATTCCAAAAGTCAATCAATTAGTTGACAGAATTATGAAGGGTCTATAACTTAATCTTAAATCAAAATGAGAAAAAACCAATACATTCATAAAGCATTAAAAAAACTTGAAACCTCACCTTTAAAAGTTACAGAGCAGAGAATAGCAATGATTAAGTTGCTATTTAAAAATGGTGCAGCTCACTTTACAGCAGAAGATATTTACGAAGAAGTAAATAAGAAAAAAATTAAAATTTCATTAGCCACAATATACAATTGTTTAAATCAATTTAAAGAACTTGGAATAATAAAAGCGATCAAAGTCTCATCAGATAAAATATATTTTGATACTAATTTGAAAGAACATCATCATTTTTTCTGTGTCAAATCGTCCAAGCTTATCGATGTAGACACTAACAAAGTTAAAATATCTAAACTTCCGAAAATCCCTAGGGGAAAAACATTAAAATCTGTTGATGTAATTATTAACATTTCAGATTAAGATTAATTTCCCCATATTGCTTTTTTTCTAACCCAACCTTCAATCTCCTTTTCTTTAACAAAACACCAGCTTGCATTACATTTTTTAGTTTCTAAAACTAAATTTTTCATTAATTTTGCAATCTTTTTTGATTTTATATTAGGAAATTTGTAAAGAAACTCGCTATTTGAGGTAATTATTACGTATTTTTTCGTAGTTAACTGAGAATTTGAAATCCACCCCTCAATACCATTAACATCTGAAATTTTTGACCAATTTTCAAAACTACTTATAATTTCAAGCGGATATCCTTTTATTAAAATTTTGTAAATTACCAGATGATTTAAACCCGGACCATTCCTGACGTTTACTTCGTTATATTTTGTAGTCAAAATTTTTTTTTTTATTTCCGATAGGATTTTTTTTGGTGGTATAAATATGCTTACGAATAAATAAAAAATTAAAAGTTTAATTACAATGAAACGAAAAGACATAATTATTTTGATTACAAGAAAATTACCAGAAAAGATAGAAAAAAAATTAAAAGAAAGTTTTAATGTTATCGCAAATAAACCTGACAAAAAACTTTCATATACAGAACTAAAAAAGAAAGTCTCTGAAGTTGATATCTTGATTCCATGTGTCAGCGATACAATTGACGCTTCAATAATTAAATCTGCTAAAAAATTGAAGCTGATAGCTAACTTCGGAAATGGTGTTGATAACCTTGACCTTGTGACTGCAAGAGAAGAAAATGTTGTTGTAACTAACACTCCAGATGTTCTAACTGAGGATACAGCTGATTTGGTTTTGACCTTAGTTCTCATGATTAGCAGAAAAGTTGTTGAAGCTCAAAAGAAAATAAGTGGTGGTCGTTGGTCAGGTTGGGGCCCAAGTGAAACAATGGGAGAGAGAATAAGAGGTAAAAATTTTGGAATTATTGGTATGGGAAGAATAGGTAAAGCTGTTGCAAAAAGGCTTAATATTCTGGGTGTGAAAATTTTTTATCATAATAGAAACCGCCTAAAAACTAATGAGGAAAAAGTTCTACAAGCGAAATATTTTGAAAATCTTGATTTAATGATTAAACATTGCGATATCATTAGTATACATTGTCCTTACACCCCAGAAACGTTCCATTTATTATCAAAGAAAAGATTAAAATTATTAAAACGAAATTGTATTGTTATAAATACATCGAGAGGTGAAATAATAGATGAACAGGCTCTTGCCTCTCTTTTGTTCAAAAAGAAAATAGGTGGAGCAGGTCTCGATGTTTTTGAACATGAACCTGAAATTACTCAGAAACTTCTTGAATCAGACAATGTTATCTTGTTGCCACACATAAGTTCTGCTACAATTGAAAGTAGAATTGCAATGGGGGAAAGGGTTATAAAAAATATAATATCCTTTGCTAACGGCAAAACTCCTCCGGATGTAATAAAAAAATTGTATTATGATTAGATCTTATTAACAACAAACTTCGCAGTTTTTATTTTTCTCGATTTTAATTTTTTTTATATCTAGCTTTACACTATCTAACAAAATTAGCTGCTTAAAATTATTATTAAGGTTAAGAATGTAATTAAGCGCCAAATTTGCTTGTATTATTCCACCAAGCCCTGCAACTGAAGCAATTATACCCATTTCATCGCAGCCTAAGTTTTCAGTAGTAGTTAAATTGGGAAAAATACATTTATAACATGGATTTTTTTTGCCACTCCAAGAAGAAAATATAAAAGCCTGTATATCAAAGTTTTGGAGTGCAGCAGATACTAATATTTTTTTTTTTTTATGACAAAATCTATTTATTATTAATCTGGATTCAAAGTTATCTGTACAGTCAAGTACAATTGAACAGTTTTCTATATATTGATCAATGTTGTTTTCATTTATTTTTTTTTGATAATAGTTAACTGTAATTGATTTATTTATATTCTTTATTTTTTTTGTTAAAACTTTGCACTTATTTTCTCCAATATCTTTTTCAGTAAATAAGGTTTGACGATTTAAATTGCTTAAAACAATTGAATCATGGTCTATTAAAACTAACTTTCCTATCCCACTCATAGATAAATATTGAGCAGCGGATGTTCCAAGTCCTCCACAACCGATGATACATATTGAAGAATTATTAATTTTTTTTTGGCCCTCAACTCCTATTTGTTCCATTATTATTTGTCTTGAATATTTTTCTAGAAAGTATTCTTCAGGGTTTCTCATTTGACATATCCGAAAATAATGGAGTTGAGAGATATCTTTCTGCAAATGAAGGCAGAATAATTATTGTATTTTTATCTTTCATATTTAAGTCTTCATTTAACTCTATAGCTGCAGACAACACTGCACCAGATGATATTCCCCCTGCTATTCCCTCAACTTTTGCTAACATTCTCGCAAAGTAGAATGCAGAATTATTACTTACAGACAAAACTTTATCAATGATATCCATGTTTAAGTTTTTGGGTAAAAAACCTGCTCCTATGCCTTGAATTAAATGCTGACCAGGGTTTGATCCACTTATTACTGCGGAATCTTCTGGCTCAACCGCAATGATTTTTATTAATTTATTTCTTTCTTTGAGATATTTCCCTACTCCGGTTATTGTTCCACCTGTCCCAACGCCAGAAATAAAGCAGTCAATTTGCCCTTCACAGCTTGACCATATTTCCTCTGCAGTTGTTTTATAATGAATTTCTGGGTTGGCGCTGTTTTCAAATTGGTTTAGGATAAAGCTATTTTTTATTTGATTTTTAATTTCCTTCGCTTTATTCATTGCACCTGTCATTCCATGTTTCTTTGGAGTCAAAATAAGTTTTGCTCCAAAGAATTGGAGCATTTTTCTTCTCTCAATTGACATGCTGTCGGGCATTGTCAAGATTAATTTGTAACCTCGAGCCGCACAAATAAATGCTAGCGCTATCCCAGTATTTCCGCTTGTAGGTTCTATAATTGTAGTGGAAGCATTAATTATTTTCTTTTCCTCAGCTGATTTTATCATTGCCAGTCCAATTCTATCTTTAACAGAGCCAAGTGGATTAAAAGATTCTAACTTTGCTATTATATTTCCATTGTAATGAAGATGCTTTTTAAGTCTTTTTAAAAATACCATTGGGGTATTCCCTATGGTTTCGTCTATAGAGTTATATACTTTTGAAAGGGCTTTATATGACAAAGTCAACTTTCTTGGAGAAGTCTTTTTTTAATTTTTTGGTTTTTGCAATTCTACAAACTTCTTCAATAGAAATATTGTTAAATTTTTCTAAGCATTTGAATGAAATATCGTTAATTAAAGGGAGTACAATTTTCTTTGAAAGTTCTGAGTTAAATGCATTAATCAAACTATCTTCATTTGAAACAGATTTAATAATATCAGCAATTTTAATTCTTCTTCTTTCCTTTGCCAGACTATACCCTCCTTTTGGACCTCTTGATCCAACAAGAATTTTGTTCTTAACAAGAATTTGTAGTGTTTGCTCGAGATATCTTTTTGGAATCCCTTGCCTTCTTGCTATAGACTCATTTTGAACAGGATTAGGACCAGAGTTAAGAGCTATATCAACAACAGCCTCAATTGCATAAATAATTTTTTTATGTACTTTAAACAATCTTTTACCTTTTACACCCCTGTAGAGCCAAATCCACCAGAACCCCTTTCGGTTTCACCAAGTTCTTTAGTTACTTCTAGCTCAATTTCTGGCAACTTCATAAATATTAACTGTGCTATTCGCATGCCTGGGGCAATTTCAAATATATTTTTTCCATGGTTGATTAGTATTACGCATATTTCTCCCCTATAATCCGCATCTATCGTTCCAGGAGTATTTAAGACAGTTACACTGTTTTTAAGGGCAATTCCAGATCTCGGTCTGACTTGGGCCTCGAATCCTGTCGGCATTTGCAATGAGAAGCCGCAAGGAATCAGTTTTGTTTCCCCGGGTCTTAGTAAAATTTTATCTTCTAAGGCTGCTAAAAGGTCAAAGCCTGAACTTCCTTCGGTGGCTTTCTTTAAGTTATAAAGATTTTTTCCACTTTCTAAACGTTTAAAGAGAATTTTGTTCATAATATTAATTTATTTTTTTTAAAAAAATTAACAATTTTTTTTGTAATTTTTTTTGCAACTTCAGATTTTTTCATTTTTCTCCAATTCTCTACTTTATTTTTTGTAATGAATGAAACCTGATTGTAATTTGACCCAAAAACTAATTGAGTCTTTACATTATTGGCAACTATCCAATCACAACCTTTTTTAAATAATTTATTTTTTGAAGAATCTATTAAGTTTTTTGTTTCTGCTGAAAAACCAATTACTAACGTCGGTTTCTTTTTGTTTTTTGATATATTTTTGAGAACGTCTATGTTTTCTTTTAAAACGAGATTTATTTCATTTTCATTTTTTTTTATTTTATTTAAAAATTTCTTTTTAACCCTCCAGTCTGAAATAGCAGCTGTAGATACAAAGATATCGTATGGTAATTTGGCAACACATATTTTATAAAATTCTTCAGCATCTTTGACTTTGATTATTTCTAAATCTTTTGGTTCGTCAAGACTTGTTTTGCCAGTTACTAACGTTACTTTTGCTCCGTGGTTGTGAAGAGATTTTGCTATTTCATAACCTTGAATCCCAGATGAAAAATTACTTAAGTATCTTACCGGATCAATCATTTCTATAGATGGACCTGCGGTTACAACCGCTGTAAGCCCACTTAATTCTTTCGGGCTGAAGATATTATTAATTTTTTCAACTATTTCCTCGATTTCCATTAATTTTCCTGTTCCAACGGTTCCGCATGCTAATTTTCCTTTTTTTGGTGAAAGTATTTTCACATTCATTTTGTTTAGTGACCTTAAATTTAATTTTACAGCTTCATTATTAAACATATTAGTATTCATAGCAGGTGCTATTATTTTTATTTTATTTGAAGCTAAAAGCACATTTAAAGATAAGTCATCAGCAATTCCATTCGCCATTTTTGCTATAAAATTAGCTGTACACGGTACTACTAAAATTGCATCTGAATTTGATGCTAATTTTATATGACTCATTTCTTTTTCTTGCGATAGAGAGAAAAGATTTGAATAAATCTTACGACCCAACAAACTTTCAAAAGTAATAGGATTAATAAATTTTTTAGCACTTTCTGTAAGAATACAGTCTACTTTTACTTTTTTTTCTTGAAGTCTCCTAATTAGGTCTAGTGATTTATAACTTGCAATCCCGCCTGAAACTATTAAGAGAATTTTTTTATTTTTTAGAAAGTTTGTCATATTTCAGAAACATGGATGGAAGCAATTCCATCAAGAACATCAAAAACTTCAATTGTTCTGAAACCAGCCTTAAGTAACTTTTTGGTAAGCTGAATCTGATTAGGGAATTCTTTAATACTTTGAATAAGATATGAATATGCTTCTTCGTTATTAAGAATTAACTTTCCATAAATTGGAATTAATTTACTGTAAATATCAAATATTTTTCTAAAACTTTTATTGTTTATCTCACTGAACTCAAGGCAATAAAATTTACCCCTTTTTTTTAAAACACGTTTAATTTCGGCTAGTGATTTTTGAATATTAGTAAAGTTCCTCAAACCAAAACTCAATGTGATAAAATCAAAAGTATTTGGTTTAAAAGGAATGTTTTCAGCCATTCCATTAACGTAAAATATTTTTTGCTTCTTTAATTTTTTTTTGGCTTGCATCATCATTTTGATGTTTGAATCATAAGCAACACAAATACAATTACTTTTTTCCTTAATTAATTCAAGCAAATCTCCTGACCCGGTAGCTAAATCTAAAATGATATCTTGTTCTTCTATTTTAATTTTTTTGATTAATTCATGCTTCCATGTTCTATGAAGACCAAAACTCATAATGTCATTCATAAGATCATATTTATGAGATACACTTGAAAAAATTTTTTCAACTTTTGATTGTTTATTTTGTTTATTTGACGAGTATGTTTTTTTTTGTAATTCTTGCTTCATGCCAGAACTTCCTGAGGTTGAGACTGTAAAAGTTTTCTTAGAAAAAAATGTTATCAACGAGAAAACTAAGTCAGTCAAAATAGAGAATGATAACTTGCGTTTTGCTATAAAGCCAAATATACCACAAATTCTTAGTAATTCAATTATAACAAAGATATCAAGAAGGGGTAAGTATTTATTATTTTTATACAATAACAACTACACCCTCTTATTTCATTTAGGTATGACAGGATTTTTTAGAATTGAAAGAAAATACGAATTTAGAAAGCACGATCACTTGATATTTAATTTTACAAAAAAAAAGCTAATTTTCAATGACGTAAGAAAATTTGGATTTGTAAAAATTTTTAATAATAAAGAAGTTTCAAATTGTTCCCATATTAAAAAATTAGGTCCTGAACCTCTTAGTTCAAAATTTTGTTACGAATATTTTAAAAATAATTTAAACAGAAAAACAAACATAAAAAATCTTCTCATGAATCAAAGTTTTGTTGCGGGTTTAGGAAATATTTATTGCTCAGAAATTCTATTTAGGTCAAATATTGAACCAATCAGACCAATAAATTTAATTAAAGATTATGAAATTATTAAGATTGTAAATTCAGTAAAAAAGATATTACTAAATTCGATCAAACTTGGAGGTACAACAATAAAAAACTTTGTTGTTTCAGATGAGAAAATTGGATATTTTAAAAATAAACTTATGGTTTATGGAAGGGACGGAATGAGTTGTTTTAAATGCAAAAGTAAGATAGTTAAAATAACACAGTCTGGAAGGTCAACTTTTTTTTGTTCTCAATGTCAAAAATAAAAATATCAATAATATTTATTCTGTTTTTTTTGGTGCCTTACACCTCTTATGCATTAAAATTTATAAATGGACTTGAAGATATCCCTTTGTATAAAAAAATGGAGTATGTGGAAGACTCACTCATATTATTTGATAAGATTGATGGTAGATATGTTTCTGTCGAAATTAATGGTAATTATGAAGAAGAAGAAGTTATTGAATTTTACAAAATGATTCTCCCAAATCTAGGATGGAGAGAAAAAACGTCTCTAATTTTCAATAGAAATAATGAGACATTAGAAATAATATGTAAAAGAGAAAAAGAAAAAACATATGTAAAGTTTAGCATTTTTCCATTAGAAATAAATCAATAACTACTTGACCAAAAATGATTTGAAAAGTATAAACTGCTCAATATGGCAAATATAAAATCTTCAAAGAAGAGAATTGTTCAGAATGCCAAACGTTCTGAGCTTAATAAAAATAGAAAATCCAGGATTAGAAGCTCTATAAAAAAGATTGATTCAACTACTTTAGATAAAAATAATAAAGCTGAGCTAAGTAAAAATTTCCTTAAAGTTGAATCAGAGCTTGCAAAATCGGTTAATAAAGGTGTCTACAAAAAAAACACGGCTGCTAGGATAATTTCAAGATTAGCCAAAAAAATTAAATCTATTAATTAATTTTTTTTTTACGTTATTGATTCATAGTTTTTTATTAGTTAATCTCATTATTTACTTATTATGAACGATTTAGACTATGCGGGTGACATAAACCCAGAGAAAACTTGGGATGTGTTAAAAAATAACAGAGACTCACACTTGATCGACTGCAGAACTAGTGCTGAATGGAATTTCGTTGGCGTGCCTGATTTAACAAATTTAGGAAAAAATACGCATTTTGTTGAATGGCAATCCTTTCCTTTAATGGAAAAAAATGATAATTTTCTTAAAGAAATATCAGATTTAGGTTTATCAAAAGATTCTACTTTAATTTTCATCTGCAGGTCGGGAGCTAGATCAAGGTCTGCAGCAGAATTTTTAACAAATCATGGATACAAACATTGCTTTAACTTTTGTGAGGGTTTCGAGGGCTCTCATGATGAATTTGGACATAGAGGTAATGTTAATGGTTGGAAGAATTCAAAACTTCCTTGGAAACAAGGATAAACCCTGTGGTTGAAGCTAATTCTAAGGATTTTACTGAAATTCAAGCGCAATGGGCAACGGTTCGAGGGCGAATAAGGCAAAAAATAGGAGATGCCCAGTTTAAGAGCTGGATAAAAATCATATCTTTAAAAGAGTGTGTTGACGGTAAAATTATACTAAGTGTCCCGAGTACGTTTATAAGGACAAGAATCATAGAGCAATATTTAGATATTATTAAAAGTTATTGGCTGGTCCAAAACCTAAAAGTTAATGATATTGAGATTGTTGTTACAGAAGATAATAAAACCAAAATACCTGCAAAATCATCTTCAGAAATCAATAAGGCTGAAGCAAAAAATAAAGACTATTATAAGCAAGATGATATTTTTAACTCTATAAGTTCTGATTTAGACACTAGGTTTACATTTTCAAATTTTATAGTCGGCAAACCTAACGAACTTGCGTTTGCAGCAGCCAGAAGGGTAGCTGAATCAAAAGATGTTCCTTTTAATCCCTTGTTTCTTTATGGAGGTGTTGGCTTAGGTAAAACTCATCTTATGCATGCCATTGCACACGAGATAAAAGAGAGGAAACCCCTAAGAAGAGTAATTTATATGTCAGCTGAGAAGTTTATGTATTATTTTATTAAAGCTTTAAGATTTAAAAATACTGTTGCCTTTAAAGAACAATTTAGAAACGTTGATGTTTTAATGATAGACGATGTTCAATTCATATCTGGTAAAGATTCAACCCAAGAAGAATTTTTTCATACTTTTAATGCATTGATAGACCAGAACAAACAATTAATAATATCTGCTGACAAGTCTCCGCAGGACTTAGAGGGTATTGAAGAAAGAATGAGATCAAGACTAGGTTGGGGACTTGTTGCAGATATTCATCCACTTACATATGAATTAAGATTAGGAATTTTGCAAGCAAAAGAAGAAAAACTTACAGCTAGCATTCCTCCGAATATTCTAGAGTTTTTAGCTCATAAGATAACTTCAAATGTCAGAGAGCTTGAAGGAGCTTTAAATAGATTATCAGCATTTTCTTCACTTGTTGGTAGAGAAATTAATTTAGACATGGTTCAAGATCTTTTAAAAGATTTATTAAAATCTTCACAAAGAAAAGTAAATATTGAAGAAATCCAAAAGAAAGTGTCTCAGCATTTTAATGTTAAAATGTCAGATATGAGTTCATCTAGAAGATCAAGAACAGTCGCTAGACCTAGACAGATAGCAATGTATCTATCAAAAAATTTGACATCGCGATCTTTACCTGAAATTGGGAGAAGATTTGGTAACAGAGATCATACAACAGTAATACATGCAGTTAAAAAAGTTGAAGAATTAAGAAATAAAGATGACAGCTTTGACGAAGACGTTCAGTTACTGATAAGGATGCTAGAGTCCTAAAATGGAATTTTCTATTCCCAAAAAAAATCTTTTAGAATGTCTTAACCATTTCCAAAGTGTTGTTGAAAAAAGAAACACTATTCCAATCCTGTCAAATATTAAACTAATAGTTGATGAAACAAATGGTTTGGAGATTACAGCAACTGATCTTGCACTGGAAGTAAGTGAAACGCTTTCTGCAAATGTAATAAAATCTGGTGGGATAACTATTCCTTCGCAACTATTTTATGACATAATAAGAAAAGCCCCGGACAGCTGTAATATTGAATTGAGAAAGGATGAAAGAGTCGACCTTGTCTATGTCGCTTTCAATGAATCTAGATTTTCAATCCCCACACTTCCAGTTGACGACTTTCCTGTTATGGATCTTAATGAATTAGATACACAAATTGAGTTAGAATCCTTGTCCTTGAAAGATTTAATAGATAATTGTAAGTTTTGTATGGGTTTAGACGAATCTAGACAATATCTGAATGGAATTTATTTACATCTAAGTAAAAATTTGATTTCAACGGTTGCAACTGATGGCCACAGATTATCCAAAAGTTCACTTACCAAAGACTTTTCTGGAGATTTTGATGGAATAATTATCCCAAAAAAAACAGTTCTTGAAATATCAAAGATACTAGAAGAGTTTGAAGGAAAAATTTCTTTAAACTTCTCAAAAACAAGACTTAAAATTCATCTAGGACACATTAAAATCATCACAAAGTTAATCAATTCTTCATTTCCTGATTATGAAAGTGTCATCCCAACTGAAAATGATCAAATAATGGAAGTTGATTGTAAAAGTTTTAGTGAAAGTATAGATAGAGTGTCAACAATTTCGAATGAGAAATTTAGAACTGTAAAATTTGATGTCTCAAATAATGTATGTGTAGTAAGCTCATTCGGAACCGAGAAGTCGATAGGTACTGAAAATGTCAAAGTAGGATATAATGGACCAGCATTTTCAATTAATTTTAATTCTAGATATGTTTTAGATGTTTTGAATATTATTAAAGAAGGAAAAGTAAAATTCTTTTTTTCTAAAGATACCGCACCAACAATTTTAGAAACTCCATCCATTAAAAATTCCCTATTCTTAATAATGCAAATGAGAGCCTGAAAATTTTTCATGGAGAATAACTTAAAGATTACACAGCTTAAACTGAGTAATTATAGAAACCACAAATTTTTACAAATAAACCCGACAAAAAATATCATTTTAATTAGTGGAAAGAATGGAGCTGGAAAGACTAATGTACTAGAGTCTATTTCTTTATTTGATTCAAATACAGGTTTTAGAAACGCTAAGTTATCAGAATTAATACGATATGATTTGATTGGTCCTAAGGAGCTTTTTGGTGTAAATTTAAAAGTTTATACTGATAATAAAAATTTTGATTTAGGATTTGGATTAAAAGGTGAGTTAAATCTTGTTAAAAAGGTAATATCAATAGACAAAAGGAAAACGAGTTTAAGAAGCTTTTTCAACATTTTTTGGGTTTTACCACAAATGTCTCACTTGCTTCAAGGTAAGCCGGAAGATAGAAGAGGTTTTTTGGATTTGATGGTGTCAGCTACAGATGATTCTTATAAAAAAAAATTACTAAATTATAAGAAACTTAAAAATGAAAGATTAAGAATTCTTAAAAATTTAGAAATTTCAAAAAATGACAAGTGGTTGGATGTAATTGAAAAAAAAATGTCCGAAGTTGGAGTTGTGATTTGCGACTCTAGAAGAATTTTTTTGAACACTCTAAATAAGAGCTTTATAAAAATTGATGATCAAATTCCGATGTTAAATCTTAAATTAAATGGAACAGCTGATAGAATGCTTTTAGAAAAGCCTGCACTTTTTGTTGAGGAGCTAATCGTTAGGGAATTAAAAAAAAACAGATTAAAAGATTCAATTTCAGGGCGAACAAATTTTAGCGTTAATAAAACCGATCTACTGGTCTATGAAAAAAAAAGTAATAAGGAGGGGAAAAACTTTTCTACAGGAGAACAAAAAATTATGATAATATCAATACTATTTTCGTTCCTTAATGCTTTAGAGAAAATCAAAAACTCAAACGTCCTTTTTTTGCTTGATGACATATTTTCTTATTTAGACATAAGATTTATAAGAAATATAATAGACAGACTTAATGAATTACAACTCCAAACTTGGATGACGGATGTAAGATCAGATTCCATTCATCAAATTGAGAAATTTCAATCGAAGATTCATAACATAAATATTGATGATAATAGGTTTAAAGTTCTTAATAATTAGTTATAATAATGGATAATTTTAGGTTTGAATTTTGGAAGTAGAAGATAATCAGATAAATGAACAAGCATATGATGCCGAATCAATAAAGGTATTAAAAGGACTAGATGCAGTTCGAAAAAGACCAGGAATGTACATTGGAGATACGGATGACGGATCTGGTCTTCATCACATGGTATACGAAGTTGTTGACAATTCAATAGATGAGGCACTTGCAGGGCATTGTAGCTCAATCTCTGTCAGTCTAAACCAAGATGATTCGGTCACTATTATAGATGATGGAAGGGGTATTCCTACAAATATCCATAAAGAGGAAGGAATCTCTGCAGCAGAGGTTATAATGACTCAACTGCATGCAGGTGGTAAATTCGATCAAAATTCATATAAGGTGTCTGGTGGGTTGCATGGTGTGGGCGTATCAGTTGTAAATGCGCTTTCTGAATGGCTTGAATTAAAAATAAAAAGGGATAAGTGTGAATATTATATTAAATTTAAAGACGGGATTCCGGTTGAGCCATTAAAAAAAGTTGGTTCTTCCGACTCAAGTGGCACTTCAATAACATTTATGCCATCAAAAAACACGTTTACCAAAACAAACTTCGATTTTTCTAAATTAGAGACTAGGCTTAGAGAACTTGCTTATCTAAATTCTGGGGTAAATATAAAACTTCAAGACATGAGAAATAGTGAACCAGTTGAGTCCCATTTGTCATCAAGAGGTGGACTAAAGGGCTACGTAAAATATCTTGATAAATCAAAAGAATCTATAATTAGTGAAGTAATTTCTGTAAAGGGAGACGAAAACGAAGTTCGTGTAGAGATGGCATTACAATGGAATAAAAGTTATCACGAAAACTGTCTTGTTTTTACAAATAATATTCCACAAAGAGACGGTGGAACCCATTTGGCTGGATTTAGATCTGCTTTGACGAGAACAATTAACACAGCTTCAAACAATTTAGGTTTACAAAAAAAAGAAAAAATCAATTTAACTGGAGATGATGCTAGAGAAGGCTTAACTTGTATTCTTTCAGTTAAAGTTCCTGACCCTAAATTCTCATCCCAAACTAAAGATAAATTAGTTTCATCAGAGGTCAGACCTATTGTGGAATCCATAGTGTCTGAGAGATTATCAAGTTGGTTTGAAGAAAATCCTAAAGATTCGAAACTTGTAATCACAAAAATTTTCGAGGCAGCTGCAGCAAGAGAAGCGGCAAGAAAGGCTAGGGATGTGTTAAGGAAAAACTCTGCATTAGAGGTGTCTTCTCTTCCGGGTAAGTTGGCAGATTGTCAAGATAAATCTCCAGAAAATAGTGAGTTGTTTATAGTTGAGGGAGATTCCGCTGGAGGGTCAGCCAAGCAAGCTAGAGACAGGAAAAATCAGGCTGTTCTGCCTTTAAAAGGAAAGATTCTTAATACTGAAAAATCAAGGAAAGACAAGATTTTAAACTCCTCAGAAATTGCTACTTTAGTT
>CACFLF010000013.1 GCA_902567115.1 uncultured Alphaproteobacteria bacterium | reverse complement strand
CATGGCACACTACCGAAAATTAATATTAATGAGGATTATGTCAAAGAAATAGAAAGACTTCAATGTGGAGAATCGGATAAAAAATTTATAAATGAATCTTTAAATTCTGCAAGATGGTTGCTTAAAGCGATTCAACAAAGAAACGTTACAACACTAAAAATTAGTTCGGAAATTGTTAATCAACAAAAAGAATTTTTTGAAAAGGGAAAAAAATATCTAAAACCGATGGTTCTTAAAGATGTTGCCAAAAAAATCAATATGCACGAAAGTACAGTTAGTAGAGTCACATCAGACAAATTAATGCTTACACCAAGAGGTGTTTTTGAAATGAAACTATTTTTTAGTGCTTCTATAAGTAGTACTAAGAAAGGTGAGACACACTCAGCAGAGTCAGTGAGAGAATCACTTAAAAAATTAATTAGTAGTGAACCCATAAACAATCCATTGAGTGATGAGATGTTAGTAGAAAAGCTTCAAAATGAAGGTATTGATTTAGCACGAAGAACAGTAGCAAAATATAGGGAGTTGCTGAATATACCTGCCTCTTCCGTAAGAAGAAAAATTATGAAGATTCAAAATATAAATTTTTAATTTGATTTAAATTAACTTTATAGATTTTATATTTTTACTTATAATTCAATATGTATCCAAAAACATAAAATTAAGATGCGCTTTTAGCAGAACTAATTTTATTTCTTAGGAATATACAATACTTTTAATTTCTCTAGAAGATCTATCCAAGAAATGCGAAATTGGATAAACATCAGTTTTTACACATTTGTCATTGTCAAAATGCGTAATTTTTATAACTGGATTAGAATTTGGAATGCTATCTTTTATTTCGTCTGATCTAATATATTTGTTCATTTTTTCTCCTTGTTGAGATAGATTTGCAAATACTTTGCCAAAGTCTTAAATTAAATATTTTCTTTTTTTAAAATTTCTCTAAAAAATTTTATTCTGGCTTTTTCATCTCGTTTGTTGTAGCTATTTTTAATAACAATTTTTCGTTGTCTTAAATCATTCCAATAAGTATGTACTTTTTTAAGATAGTTCTTCTTTCTTTTTGGAATTGATGAATGATATCTTGAAACTGCTTCGTTCCACGATTTATGTTTTTTATAAAGTTTGAGCAAATAGATTGCCGCGTATTTAACGTTTTCTTCAGGCTCGACTAAATGGGATAAATTTTTGAAATTTTTCAAATGATATTTTGTGTTAATTTGCATGCAACCCACATCAATACTTTTTTTTAAGTTTATATTACTTTTTAGATATTCTATAGTTTCCAACTTATTATCAAAGTACATTGATTTTCCTGACACATTAAGTGTCCATGGCCATGACTTAAATTCACGTTTTTTGATACCTGACTCAACAAGTGCTATAGAAGTTAACAATTTATTAGGAAGGTTATAAATTTTTCCATACTTTTCAGTTAAGTGATTACAATTATCTAATTCTTTTGATTCGAGAATTGTAAATGTTAAAAAGCATAATAAAACAGCTAAAAATAATTTCATAACTGTCATTCAGCAATTTGAGTGCCAAACTTTACTTTATTTTTTAATTATTGAGCTACTCAGTAGATCGCGTCCTACTGAAATAAAATCGTACGGATTTACCGATTTACCATCAACTTTAATTTCATAATGTAGATGTGCACCTACAGCTCTTCCAGTTGAACCCATTTTTCCAATTACTTCACCCTCTGTAACATTCATTCCTTTTTTCACGTTCAGTCTATGAAGATGTCCATACAATGTAGACACACCATGTTTATGGACTATTTTAATTGTTTTACCAAAAGACCCATTTCTTCCTGAAAAAGAAACATATCCGTCAGCTGGTGCCCTAACCTCTTCTTGCCAAGTGCCAGCCATGTCAATTCCATGATGCATTTGTTTTCTCTTGCTTTTAGGATGAATTCTAAAACCATAAGGACTAGACACATAGTAATATTGCATGGGTGGTTTTAATGGTACATAAATAATTGCATCCTTGAGATCTTGCAAAATTTGAAACCTTAGTGAAGTATGATCCAACAAATCTTCGTTATCCTCGCTTACATTTATATTTTCAGCAAGTAAATTGTTTATCCTATGAATATCAAGTTTATCTGGATGAAGTTTCAACTGTTCAAAAACACTTAAAAGTTGAAAAATTTCAGTATCAATTTTCTTTGTAAAATTAATTATTTTCAGTTTTTTTGTTCTTGGAGCAACAAACGGTATAACGGGTAGCTTCCTATATGCAAATGATTCTTTTTTGTCTTTGGATGGTTTTGTAAAATCAGACTTGTTTTGAAAGGTATGTTCAATTGCAACCATTTCAGGACTCGCAAGTTTGGAAAATTGTTCAAATTTTATTTCATCTGAATAATTCAAGTCATTAGGGAAAGTTAGCTTTATATTTCGCATCATACTTTTCAAATTTAATAATTTTTCTCTTAATTGATTTTGTAATTCATTTTGAACATTGTCAACGTCGGTAAATTCGTCTTGTCGTTTTATAACTATTTCTGCTTTTTCAGAATTAATTTCTTGCTCGGATATATTTTTACCTTTTGCAATACTTTTTAATGCTTTAATTTCCGACTCTGTAAAACTTTGTTCATTAATAACTGTATTTTTGTAAACCATGTAGGAAAAAAAAGAAGAAACACCAAAAAATAATAGTTGAAAAACCTTGAAGATTAAAACAAGAAAAATGGCAAGAGCTGAAAGATAGTGTTTAATATTGAAAACAACCTCTATAGGGCCTTTTTTTGTAAAATAAAGAAATCTTCTTTCTTTTAAAATGAGTCTAAGGTTTTTTGAAAAAACACTTAAATTTCTGGAAAAAATACTTGTCTCTCCAAACCTTGTACTTGATTTTAAGTTTTTTAAAATGTCAGATTTCAGAACATTTATGGAAAATTTTTTGGATAAATTTTCCATCAAATTATTTTAGGTATAAAACAACCACCAACATCATGTTGGTTAGTAATTGCATTAACATAATTAGCAACATAAGTTTCCAAGAAATTGGATTGCTAACATTTAAGCTAAACTGAGGGAATGGTTGTTTTTCGTCAAATTTTACTGATTGCTTTTTTTCATCAACAATTCTATCATTTTGGTAACTATCATAGGTTTTATAATTTTGCTTGGCTTCGGAAGTCTTTCGTTTTTCGAATTCTATCTTTTCAGTAATATCCGATTCTTCAACTTTTTTTGGTTTGAGTTTTTGTACTTCAGAATCAACTGCTGATTTTTCGTTTTTATTAATTCTAATGTTTTCTTGTTTGGCTGCTTCAAGTTTGTTTTTATCAATTTTTTTTTCTAAATTTTCTACATTAATGTTTGCAGCTTTATCGCTTAATACAGATTCAACCCTCTTATTTTCAACTTTTATTTCTGTAGAAGAAACTTTAGAAGTAGGAGCAGTCATCTGATTCCTCATTTTTTCTATTCTATCTCTTATGTCAATTACTGGTTCGGTCATATTGGACTAATTTACAATAAAATTTGTTAAAAGTAAATTTATGCATTTAGTAAGCCAAAATTAAAATAATAAAACTTTTTTTTTAATTTTTTTTATGATAAGCATAAATCTCAAAAAATTAATATAAATTGGCAAAAATATTGCACATATAGAAATATGTTTTCTAGAAATCCAGATAAAACTCCAAGAAAAACCTCGACCTCCTCTAGCGTAATTGGTACCGAAATGCAAATTAATGGAAATATAAAGTGTAGCGGAAAATTGGTGCTTAAAGGAATTGTAAAAGGCAATATTGAATGTGAACATGTTCACATTTCTGCTGAAGGAAATCAAAAAGGTAATATAAAAGCTTTCGAATGTATAATTGGAGGTAAGTTTGAGGGAGATGTTACTGCTGAATCACTCGCAATTGAATCTGCAGCTAACATAAAAGGAAATATGTATTACAATAGTTTAAGTGCAAGACCTGGTGCTAACCTAGAGATTCAGCTTTTCCGTGGGTTAGATAAAAGAATTGAAGATAAAAGTTCAGAAAAAGAAAAAAAAAAGAAACAATCAAAAAAATCTAAAGGTATCTAATAATGGCAGATAATCAATCAATTATAGGAAGAGGTGCAATATTTAAGGGTAAAATCTCTAATGCATCGACTATAGAAATTAATGGAAGAGTCGAAGCAGATATTAAATCTGACAAAGTAACACTTGGCAAACATGCATCACTTGAAGGGTCAATAATTTCTGAATTAGTTGTGATTTCTGGAAATTATCAAGGTAAAATTAAAGCCGATTCTGTTTGGCTTACAGATTCTTCTGTTATTACCGGAGAAATTAATTACAAATCACTTCAGATGGACAGAGGAGCAGCGCTTAACTGTAAAATCATTCACAACTGGGATGAAAATAAACTAAAAAATAATAAACAGATCGAGGATTAAAGATGAGTGATATTACTTACATTAACAAGAATCTTCTAATGGAGGGGCAGTTAGAATCTAAAGATGGTCAAGTTGTTATAGCTGGAAACTTTAAAGGGAATATTGTTGCTAGATCTGTAGTTATAGAACCTACAGCACTATTTAATGGAAACATAAATGCGGAACACCTAAAAGTAGAGGGAAAAGTTGACGGAGATATTACAGCTGACCTTTTGGAAGTATCTAACAGTGGCGTTATTGATGGTAAATTAAAAACAAATTCACTTTCAGTCGATACTGGAGCTCAGATTTCAGGAAATGTTGGTAGAATTTCTGGTTAGCTCAAACTTTTTTTGAGTATCAATACAATTTTTAAAAAAATTTAGCGTCTCCTTTTCTCCATCCAACTTTTCAAGGTTAATTGAAGCAAACCTTCCAGCAGCGAGTGAAACAGCCCATAAATCACGCTCATTGATTGCATAATTAGTCAATATTCTTTCAATTTCGTCTCTTATTTTAACCATTTTTTTTTTCTTTTTACTTAATAAATTTGGAAATTTAATTATGTTCTTCGTATCATGCATGAATAATTTAACGACAATATCTCAAAAATTTTAATAAATTAATGATTTATTTTAAGTTATTATTTAGATATATAGTAAATTTAATCATGAAAAAGAAACAACAGAATTTACCAGCCAAAACTAAACAAAACGAAGTTATAACTGTTAATCAAGAAAAAACAAAAACACTTGATATAACTAATAAACTTCATCATTTAAAAAATAGGTCAGAGGTCAGAAAATTTCTTCCGGATATACTTGGAAGGGTTCTAGCAAGGATTTGGATAGATTCGAAATTTAAAGAAGAGTTTGAGCAAGATCCTCAGAAAACTTTGGAATTTAATGGTGTATATCTTCCAGAAGACATGTCAATAGAATTTCAAAAGCCTAACTCTGATAGACCTAGAATCGTAGTATATGAACAAAGACCGAACTCCAAGTTTAGACTTAGAGTCTTATATCTACAGTTGATAATGATGGCGGGAAGGTGAAAAAACTTATTTTAATTTCTTTAGCTTTCATACTTGTTAAAGAATTTTCTTTAGCAGAAACATCAACAACTGATTATAAATATTTAAATGATATGGACTACTATAATAGTGGGGTCGATCTCTATGAAAATGGAGAGTTTAAAAAATCGTTTATTGTATTTTTTAATCTTTCTGAAAAAGGTAATAAGGATGCAATATTTAATCTATCAAACATGTATTTTGAGGGTATAGGAACTATCCAAGACTATAGTAAATCACTAAGGTATACATGGCTCTGTTCATTAAACGGAAATAAAAAATGTTTAAATAAAATAAAATCAATAAAAGATAAACTAGAGGAAGACGAGTTTTTAAAAATTTCCACAACTATCCCTGAAATTCTTGAAGATGGGTATATTAACGATAACGACCCAATATCAGCGTTTCAGTTGGGATATTGGTATGAAAAAATTTCTCCAGAAATTGATTTTGAAAAATCATATTTATGGTATTCTGTATCTGTAAGCTCAGGGGTTTATAAGGCTATGAAAATGAGAGATAGAGTTGGTAAGTTAATTGAAAAAAAAAAAATAACTGAAATTCAACTCGAGGCTAACGAAATCCTTACAAAAACTAAATATTTTAATTTAAAGAAGGATGTGGAATGATTTTTAAAGTTCACTGGATTGTAGACGGACTAGCCGAGATAGAAGCTAAAAACAAAGAAGAGGCAGAAAAGATCTTACAAGAAGATCTAGAAGATTATGTTAAAAATTCTGATCCTTTAATGAATAAATTTGTTGCAAAGTCAATTCAAGGATCTGCATATATGCCTGGATCAGATGAAGAAACATCCACAAAAACTAATATTGAAAATAAAGAAAAGCCTGATGAGGAAAATTCTTAGTCTTTTTATATTATTTTGTTTTCTGATCCCCCTTATGGTTGATTCTTTGCCAAAAACTAAGGGCAGGACCTATGCACCTGAAGAGGGAACATTCGACAGAAGAAAAAGAATTGTTATTCAACCTAAATGTAGACTGATTAGTGAAAGAAAAGTCCCAGGTGATGTTGTTTGTACTTATCAATCTCAGAAAAGAGGAGCCAAAGATAAAGAAATATACCTTGGTTCACCAGGGAATACATGTCAAAAAGAAATAACCTGTCCTAAAAAATAATTCCCAGGGAGTAACCAAATTAATATTAAACAAATACAATATAGATGTTGGCAATTACTTGAACCAGGACAAGATAAAGACATAGCAAGTAAGGTTACAGACCTTTTTCTTCTAACTTTGATAACATTAAATGTTTTTTCAGTAATTTTAGAAACTGTTGATTCAATTTATGAAAAATTTGAAACTTATTTCAACTATTTCGAGTATTTTTCAGTATTAATTTTTAGTATAGAATATCTACTTAGGCTGTGGTCTTGTGTTTCTAAAGAAAATGAGGAAGGAAGTGATTATAAAAAAAGAGTCAAATATATTTTTAGCTTTGGAGCTTTAATTGATGCCGTTGCGATACTTCCGAGTCTAATCGCATTGTTTTACCCATCTATTGATCTAAGATTTGTAAGAGCATTAAGAATAGTAAGGTTGTTAAAATTTTCAAGGTATTCAGGTTCAATTAATAGCTTGATTTCAGTATTATGGGATCAAAGAAGGTCATTTGGGGCAGCATTTTTTTTATTGTTTATAGCTTTAATAATTGTATCAAGTGGAATGTACTTGGTTGAAAAGGAAGTTCAACCAGAAAAATTTGGAAGCATACCACAATCCATGTGGTGGGCATTGGTTACTCTTACAACAGTTGGGTACGGAGATGTTTATCCGATAACTAATTTAGGAAAATTTTTTGGGTCTATAAGTATTATTTTAGGAATCGGAACGGTTGCATTGCCAGCTGGAATCATGGCATCAGCTTTTACAGAATTCACAAGAAGGAATCAAAAAAAATATGAAGACAAATTAAAATTCATGCTGAAAGACGATGTCATCGATAAAGACGAAAGGGAGGAACTTAGGTTATTATCAGAAAAACTGAATTTATCAGATAAAGATATAGGAGCAATTGAAGATGACTATAAAGCTGAAAAGAAATAACTGTTACTAACCTACAGATCCTATAAAGTGATTAATTCCATTGCTAACTCGTCTTGCACATTCATATAAGGCTTCCAATTTTTGAAAAATACTTTTTTCTTCTTTTGTATAATTAATATTACCCTCACTTACATAGTTTGATTTGTCAGAAAAACCAATATTCGAAGTTTTAACTTGACCAACTGGAAAAATTTTCCTGAGAGTCTCAACTGCATTAAAAACGTCAAATCTAATTAATTTTGCAATGACTTCATCTCTCGACGTACCTGCCTGATCACTAAACTTTGGAATTCTAACAGAGAGTAAAAAAATTTCATGAAAAATTGCAACTCGTATTCCATGCATTAATAATAATTCGTCTCTAATCTCTTTTTCAATAACCCTTCCTCTTCCTACAGCAATTCTCCCCCTGAGTTTTCTACCTAAAATCCAGTTTCTTATTTCCATATATTCTTGATGCAGTCCTCTGTAAACTTTATTAAGCCTCCAATGAACATCAAATTTTTCAAGTAAATTTGCAACTTCTTTCATATTTTTACTTCTTTCAGAATCTGCAGTTCTAGTTGACCATGACAACCACATCCCTGGATCAAAACAATCTATGTAAGCTTTTAGTACTTCTATATCGCTAAAGGCGAATGCATGTTGCACTATGTCCATAATTCTTTTAAATCTTTCGGAATTATTGTATACTTTAATGAATTTTTTTGGGTCTTTCCCTATAAATTTACCAACTCCCCCCAGAGAGTTTGCCAACATTCCAAGTTGTTGAAGAATCGAATTTTGAGGTATCGCTCTTGTCTGACTGGGATGATAAACAAGTGTCTTTATAGAAGAGTCAATATGACGCTTCACTGACCTTGATCCAGTTGAGTGAGTCAAATTAGATCCAAATACATTTAAAAGTGCAGCATAATTAGGATCGTCCATAATTTCTGTATTAAAATTTTTAATTGTATTAACAAACTCTATACCAAAATCTACTGAATCATATAAAGCATCTGATTTTACAGAACTATCATTATAGCAAAATTCTGTAATTCTTGAGATGGCAGCCAAAGCTAAATCATGATTCATAAAGTATTGATAACCGTCACCACCCTGAAAACTCATTTCTTGAATTAAATCAATCTTCCAATCCATAAGTTTTTTTCGAGTATAATTACAATTCACATATTTCAGTCTATCAATTAGTGACACAGGATGTCCGCCTCTTCCAATCGATTCTCCGTGAGTGTTAAAAATTAAAAGTTTTACGTTTGTTATATTCAAATCGTGCATTGCTTTGGCAATTTTTCTTTGCAAATTTTCAATTGATAAAACTGCGGCAGATTGACCTAGGTATCTCCCTGCATCTGAAAATCCTGTTTGAACTGTAAGTTTCTTTCTTGCTAAAATATATTTTTTAAAATTTGAATTTCTTAAAAGTGTTCTAATTACATCGTCTCCAATCTCAAGACCTTTCTCGGTCTCAAATAGAGGGGATATATCGATTTTACTTTCTACTCCAAATAATTTTGAGAAATATAATGCTGTCATAACAGTAAGTGGGTAATCACATTCAGCGATCAGAAATCTTATTGACTGATTCTCGTCTATATATTTCAAGATTTGTTTTGTTAACATAAAATATCTTCTTGCATTCATATTTTCTTCATAAATACTTCCAAAATTAATTTTTACAGGTTTAACATTATCAATCATTTTTGAAATTATATTTAGATAGGTAAGTTTATTTGAGGGATCATTTGGATCTCCCATCAAATCAATTTCTTTGGATATAGCATTATTTAGTTGATTTGCATTAAGTCTTAATTGTGTTCTTCCCAAACCAAGTCCAAAATTTGATAGTTCAATTTTAAAAATTAATATTTCATTAATAGTATTTTTATTTTTACTCGAATCCTTTTCGACTAAGTAATTTAAAACGGATGAAATTTTTTCTAGAATTAGCAAAGAGTTTGTAAGTAACTTATCTTTATTTTTGTGAAGAAAATTTGATACTTTCTTAATTAAATTTAGATTATTAACGAAATCTTTTTCTGAAAATTTTGTAAGCGCCTCAGAATTAATTTCAAATGCATTAGTGATTGTGTTTCTTATTTGAGATAATTCAATTTCGCAACCCTTATCTTTATTTAATTTAATAATTTTATTTACTCTTTGTTGATAAATATCTAGTTGTTCGACCTTAACCTTCAGTCTTTTTGAAAAACTATCGCTCCAAAATATATCGCCTCTCCCATCAACATCATATCCAACCCAAGTGTGTAATCTAAAAATCTGAGGTGTTATTCTATGATAATTATCAGGGAATAATTTTTTTGATACATCTATAATTACCTCATAAAATGTTCTGAGCGAAGCTTGAAGAAATTTTAGAGCAGACATTGATAGACTGTGTTCAAAATCAAGTGTTATTTTCTTTTCTGGTCTTTGCTCTGTCTTGAAGACTTCTTTTACAATCCCCTTTAATTCTTTATCAGTAAGATTTTTATTATTATTTTTTGATGTAGCCAATTTTGCCAATTCTAACATCATGTTGTAGGTCATACCAAAAGTTGGATGTGCTGTTAAAACAATTCCAAATATTTCTTTGGAAATTTTGCGGTTAAATTCTTGAAAAGTTATCTTTCTCTTTTCCTCGAATGCTAGGTCTTTAATTATTTTCTTAATGATTTCGATATTTTGTTTTTTGTCTATTTTTCCAATATAAGACTTTAAACGATCAGCACGAAGACCAAATGACCCAACGGCTAGCCTTTGAATTAGAGCTTCAAGAGCAGAATAGTTAAGTTTATTCTTTTCCAATCTTCTAGATATATCGAGAGCTAACATTGTAATTGAATTAGAAAATGGATCTTTTTCTGCACCCGATCTAATTTTATCTAAATCTTTTTGCAAAATTTTCCTTAACTGTTGCGTGTCAATATCTCGATCAACGGGAAAACAACTCCATTTTTCTGGTAATAGAGGTTTCCTATATAAATCCATCTCAGAGTGAGATAATTTTCTTATATTAACACTTGTCATTTCTTAAAAAATTATATAATTAAGGTTTATATCATAATTATTATTCATTAATATGATGTTTTTTTGAAAAAATTTAATGGCCCTTCTAAAAGAAAAAGTTACTGAAATTCATCACTGGACTGATAAAACATTTAGCTTCAAAACAACTAGAGACATGAGCTTCAGATTTAAAAATGGTGAGTTCGCGATGATAGGTCTCGAAATTGATGGAAAGCCATTGTTACGGGCCTATTCTGTTGTGAGTCCTAATCATGAAGATCATTTAGAGTTTTTAAGTATTAAAGTTCCTAACGGACCATTAACTAGCAAGCTTCAACATATTAAAATTGATGATGAAATAATTGTTAATTCAAAACCTACTGGCACACTTGTGTGTGACTACCTACTTCCAGGAAGAAATCTTTTTTTATTTTCAACCGGCACAGGGTTAGCTCCCTTCATGAGTATTGTAAGAGATCCTGAAACATACGAAAAATTTGAAAAGATTATTTTAACTCATACCGTGAGAACATCTAAAGAACTTGCTTATAAAGATTTACTCAAAAATCTTAATAACGATGAGATTTATTCTGAGGTAACCAGAAATAATTTCATCTATTTTAATACTGTTACAAGAGAAAAATGGGATAATCAAGGAAGAATAACAGACTGGATAAAAGAAAATACATTATGGAAGAAAGTTGGAGTAGAAAGTTTCAAATCTGAGATTGATAGAGTAATGATTTGTGGCTCAGAAGAGATGACGTTTGACTTAAAAAAAATATTTGAAAAACTTGGTTCTAAAGAAGGTTCCACAAAAATCCAAGGCGGTTTTGTTATTGAAAAAGCATTTGCAGAAAAATAATGATAAAACTTATTTACTTTGATTTTAATTTTTGGAGAATAGACATATTGAGATTGTGTCTTTCTCACTCAAAAATACCTTATGAGTACGTTAGAATTAATAGACAAGAGTGGCCAAAAAAAAAAAAAGAATTTCCATTTGGTCAACTTCCAGTAATGATTATTAATGATAAACAGTTTTCTCAAACACATAGTCTAGCAAAATTTTGCGCAACGCGAGCCTCTTTGTACGATACAAATGAATTAAAAATATTGATTATCGATCAAGTATTAGATTGGGCAAACGAAATAACAACTCACATTGCTCCCTCAATAAGAGCGGCAATGAGAGAAAAAAATCTTGCCAAGTCAAAGAAACTTCGTCAAGAGTTTATAGAAAATGATTTGTTTTTATGGTTTTCCTACTTAGAAACTTTATTAAAAAATTCTTCATTAAATAAAAAGTTTTTTACAGACAAGTTTAGTGTTGCAGATATAACGGCTTGGAGAGTAATTTTTTGGTTTTGTTCTGGTAAACTTGATTTAATAGATCCTTCGTTTTTAAATCAAACTCCCATACTGAAAGGTTATTACAATGAAATTTGTAACTATGAGCCATTGAATAAACTTGAGGAATTTAAATCTATTATAAATTAATATTTAAGGAATCTGCTTTTTAATTGGAAATCTTCGCTTCATCCAGAACAGTATAATTAAACCCGGTAAACCAAATATAGTTGATAATACAAAAAAATAACTCCATCCTAAAGACTCTACAATAAAACCAGATGGAGAAGATAAAAATGTTCTTGCGATACCCATAACCGAAGATAAAAGTGCATACTGTGTTCCTGAAAATTCTTTTTTACAAAGAACTGATAAATAGGCTACAAAAGCAGCTGAACCTAAACCACCAGAATAATTCTCACCAGCAATAGTAATTAAAAGAAAATTAAAATCAGGTCCAACTGCATTTAATAAGACATATAGTAAATTTGATAATATTTGAAAGAAACCTGAAATTATTAGAGAATTAATTAAACCAATTTTTTTCACTAAGTATCCTCCAGAGAAAACGCCAAGTAAAGTCATAAGTACTCCAAATATTTTACTTGCATTCGCGATATCTATATTTGAAAAACCAATTTTTACATAAAAAGGGTTTGCCATTATTCCTGCAACTACGTCTCCAAATTTGAAGAAAAAAATAAAGAAAAGAATTACAATCAAATTTTTAATTGAGTTTCTTGAAATAAACTCTTTGAATGGAGCTAAAAGACCACGTTGGTTCTTTTGTTTGCAATGAGAATTAGTCTTTAACAAAAAAATACTTAAAATCATTAAAAGTAAAATAACAAAAGCAATTAAGATAAAAACCTCCGACCAGCTAAAAATGCTCTTAAGATATAGAGAACCTGCCCCCGCTATAATTCCCCCTACTCTGTATCCAAACTGAGTAGCAGCAGCTCCTGCACCCTGAAGTTCATCCTCAAGAATTTCAATTCTAAAAGCATCTATTATTATATCTTGATTTGCCGAAAAAAAAGCAGTTAACAATGCAAAAGATGCAGTTAAAATGAGATTTTCAGCTGGATTACTAAAACCTAAAAGAATCAAAGAAAAAATTAACGAAATTTGTGTAATAAGCAACCAAGATTTTCTTTGGCCTAAATATTTACTAAGAATAGGGATTCTATAATTGTCAATAAAGGGTGCCCAAGTGAACTTTAAACTCCAAGGTATTTGTGTAAGTGCAAATAGACCAACTGTAGATATATCAATATTTTCTCTTGTTAGCCATATAAATAAAGTCGATAAAATCATGTAAAGAGGTATCCCACTTGCAATACCCATCACAAATACTAAAAATATTTTTTTGGAATAATATATTTTAAAAAGTCCAAGATTCATTAAATTGTTGAAATATTTGTATTTATAACAATAATAATAGTATGTATAAAAAAATAATCACCTACTCTTTTTTGGCGTTCATCTTTATGAATATTCCCCAAGCCCACTCATCTGAAGATATTCCGAATATAATTGGAACTTGGATTGGAGAAAATAAGACTATATCAGAACAAAGAGGTTTTAGAACCTGGGAAAAAAAAGTTGAAATATTAGAGCAAAAAGGCCGCAGGTTTAAAGGCACTTTTTCTTACACTGATGGAACAAAAAATTTTTTTGGCGTTATCCATCCTGATAATTTGACGATTACTTGGGTTGCATCAAACAGTAGAGGATATAACATTGGCAAATTACTCACTAAAAATAGACTAAGTGCCTGTTATGTTGAGTCTGGAATAGACGCTACAGCAGGATGCGCAGACCTAACCAGAAAATAGTCTATATAACTTTTTCGAATAGTTTCTTCAAATGTTTCGTTGGTCTTTTCTTTACCTGAGAGACCGAGCCCCACCAGTGTAAACAAGAATTTTCAAGTACCAAAACTTCTTCAAAATACTTTAATACACCTCGCATATCCGAGGTTACAACTATCAGCGTAGTATTATTTATTTGAGACAACTTCTTTATTATATTAAAAATAACATTTGTTTTGATTGGATCTAAACCTGCAGTAGGTTCGTCAAGTACTAAAAACTTTGGGTTATGAGAAATAGCTCTTGCAATTGCAACTCTTTTTCTCATCCCACCGGAAAGCTCTGCAGGAAATAAAAAAGCATCATTTCTCTCCAAACCAACTTTTTTTAGAATTGAATGGGACTTTTTGATTAATTGTTCTTTTGAGAAGTTATTTAAACTTCTAAACATGATATTTTCCCATACTGTTAAACTATCAAATAAGGCGTCTTTTTGGAAAACAACACCAAAAGTATTGAATATATCGTTTATTTTCTTGTCTGAAATTGATTTGCCATTTATATAAATTTCACCAGAACCTATTTTAACGAGCCCTAGCATACTTTTAAGCAATGAACTCTTTCCTGATGAACCTGTCCCTATTATACATAACGATTTTTCTGGCGTGACAGAAAATGATAAATCTCTGAGAATAATTTTCCCATCTATTTGTATAGATACTTTTTTAAAAACGATTGTATTTTTCATGACTTTTAATGCTACGATACCATATGAAGATTAATTATGAACTAAGTAATGTTATTTTTGAAAAAGGGTCTGTAATTTTAGCTGGTGCAGGTCCTGGGAGTTTAGAGCAATTAACATTAAAGGTCTGTGCAGCAATATCTAAAGCAGATGTAATAATATACGATTCTTTAGTCAATGAAAATATTCTAAAGAATTTAAATAAATCTGTAGTAAAAATATTTGGAGGTAAAACAAAAAATAAAAGAGCATGTTCTCAAAGTGAAATAAATGAATGGATGGTGTATCACGCAAAAAAAAATAAAAAAGTATTAAGACTAAAAGGTGGTGACCCCAGTTTTTTTAGTAGAGGAAGTCAAGAAATAGAATATCTTAAAAAAAATAAGATAAAATATAAAATTTTTTCAGGGATCACATCATCACAACCAGCCATAAAAAAAACTAACATTTCTTTTTTCAATGAAAATAATGTTTGTAACTTTATTACAGGGCATAGAAGAATAAAAAATAACTCTATTTCACTTGATCTAGAAAAAATTGTAGGTAACAAGGGCAGAATAATAATATATATGGGAATCAGTCAAATAAAAAAAATTTCAGCAAGCTTAATTGATTTAGGAATAGATTGCAAAACTAAAGTTTTCATAGTTTCAAATGCTTCAATGCCCTCAGAAAGAGTTTTTGAATCATCATTATATGAAGTTGAAAAAACAATTATTCAAAACAATATTCTTCCACCATCCATAATAGTCATTTATTAGCATTCATTGAGAGTTTTTTGAAAAATATTTTAGAATACATAGCTGTAAAATTCTTTTTTTTATTATTTAAACTCCTTGGACTTAAACTATCGTCATTATTCGGAGGAATAGTTTTTTATTTATATGGTTTATTTTCAAAAAGAAATTCTATCGCAAAAAAAAATATTCTAAGAGTCTTTCCAAAAATAAGTAATAGAGAACTTAATAATATTTTAAGTAAGATGTGGTTTCATTTTGGGAGGGTTGTGGGTGAGTATCCGAATCTAAATAAGATTAAACTAGGAAGAAAAAAAAATATTATTATTGAAAATGAAAAAAACTTAATAAATCCACTAAAAAAATATTCAAATTGTTTGTTTTTTTCTGCACATATTGGTAACTGGGAATTAACTTCTCATCTTCTTATCCAAAAAGGTTTTAAAATAAATTTTATATACAGGGCTCCAAATAATCACTTAGTTGATAATATTCTTAGAAAAATTCGCTTTAGCTACGGAGTTAATTTAATTAGAAAAGGTAATCAAGGAGCAAAACAATGTCTCAAAATTTTAAATAGTAAAGGTGGGCATATCGGAATGCTTATCGATCAGAAAATGAATGACGGTATTTCTACAAAATTTTTTGGCGAAACCGTTAAGTCACCATCAGCAATTGCAAAATTTGCTTTAAAATTTCATTGCCCCATTATTCCAGCAGTTTGTTTTAGAGAAAATTCTACAAATTTCAGAATTTCTTATGCAAAACCAATCACTCCGCATGAATTAAAAAGAATTGGTAATGAAAAAGAAATTATGAATTATTTAAACAACTATGTTGAAATATGGGTCAAAAAGAAACCAGAGCAGTGGATTTGGTTTCATAATAGATGGAATAATTAAATAATTTTTTTTATAACATTTGCTATTCTCTCTGATTCGTTTATTTTTTCATATTTCCAGTTTACAACCTCACCATCAAAATATCTTATTATACTTCTTTTTTCTAAATTTTGGACGAAGCTTTTTATTTTATTTTTCTTATTTTTTATCTTAACCATATAAACTGGTTTTCCTGTAAAGACTGCATCGGACGTCATACTGACTGAATCCTCTGTTACTATGAAATGTGACGATCTATTTATTAAATACCAATAAGGATCTTTATCTGAATAATTGAAGCAATAATGTTTCAATTTTTTTCTATTTCTTATAATTCTTTTTGTTATTGCGCTTGTTCTTCGTGAGAAACAATATACAACTGTATACCTCTCACTTATTAGATTTATTTTGTCAACAAGACTATTTATTTCAGAAACTTCAAACTTAGAACTTCTTCCATCACCGCCTATTAGACATGCGATTATATTTTTGCTTGATTCAAGTTCCTTATAATTGTCTAGGTCTTCCTTTACAACTTTTCTTTTACTAACAAATGTTCCCAAAAACGTTACAACATTTTTGCAATTTGAGAACTTAGAAAAATCATGAGATGGAATAAGTATTTTATCGAAGCGATTTCTTAGACAATAAGGATCTAATATATGTAAGATTTTACATTTCTTGTTTAATTTTTTAAGTATTAGACTGTAAGGAGCACTGATTCTTCCACAAGAAATGATTAGATCTGCACTTTTATTTATTTTCTTTTTTAAAAATGACCCAATAAATAAGTATATATAAATTGCAAAGTTGGGAAGATTATGAATTAATCTCCTTTCAATTCTCAAATACTCTATTTTAAGTTTAACTTTTTTTTTTAAATAATACAGAAGAGAGTCACATTGATTATAACTACTTTTTTTTTCATCAGTTATTATTAGAACTTTTTTCATAAAATAGTTTCTTCTTTAAATATAAATAAATTATGTATTTGTATAATAGTGCTAAATAAATCATAAAAATCATTGCAAAAATATTATCACTAAAAAAGTGCCCTCCCATAGAAAGTCTACAAAAAAAAACAAAAAAACCCAGAAAAACGTTTGATAAAAAAAAGACAGGATTTTTAAGTAATATTGTACCAACAGTTAATGAAAAAGCTGCAGAGGTCTCACCACTTATCCAAGAACAATTTTTTTCACACTGATCTGACTTAAGAAAAGCTGGTGTGAAAATTTTCTCCCCACCAAACTCCTCAATATGAACAGGTCTGGCTCTACCCCAAGTATCCTTAAAATACAAATTAGCAATTATTCCACAACCAAGAATTGGTCCAACAATAAACCCTACTAATGCAAACTTAGTTCGCTGATTTATTAATTTTGTTATATTCTGATTTTTATTAATAAAGTTTATGAAAAGTATAATTAAAGAAAGTACTGGAATAAAAATCATAAGATTTTTTAAATAGACCCTTAAAACCTTAATTATTGTGTATTTTTCTGAAATAAACTGATTTTCAATAAAGAAAAAATTTGAAAAATAAATATCCAAACTTGGAAAAAATAAGAAAAGTAGTCCAAAAAAAATAAAGGTAGAAGTGTTGTAAATAAAAATTTTTTTAATAAATTTGGAATTCATTAAGATTTAATAATTACTTATAGTTCCTTTTTGGCTTAAGAAAAGTTAAATATCTCAATCTCAATACGATGATTGCTATGGCGATTATAAGTATTGCTACAGATTCATAAATAAGAATAGATGGATCGAGATCCTTTTTTTGTAGTATTATTAGTCTTGAAATAGCTGTTATTGCAATAATAAGAGGGTATGTTATTCGTATTTCTTCATTAAGAAGGTAAACTCTTATCATCCCCATAACCTCAACATAAATGAAAAGAAGCAAAAGATCTGCAAGTTCAACTTTCATTTTTTCTATCATAAGATTTATTTCGCTAATGAATCCTACAACTGCACCTGCAAGAATTATCAGGACAGAAGTAACTTGAATCAGTCTTATAAATTTCTCTACATTCATACTTATATAATTGCTTTTTTTTTAATTAAGTCAATTAAACATTTAACCAAATAGTTTATATCATCATAAGAATTATATTGATGAAAAGATATTCTTAATAAATCCTTAACTTTAATCTTTTGAAAATATAATAAGCTTGATGAGGGTCTTGTTATAGAACAAAGAATTTTTTTTGATAGTAAGTATGTATAAATTTGAACTGAATTTATGCCTTTGATTCTTAATGTATTGATGCCAGTCAATGTATCTATATTCTCAAAGAATGTGATTTGATTAAAATTTTCAAGTTTCTTTCTGAAATATTTACTTTTACTAATAATATTTTGTTCGATTTTATTTATTCCATATTTATTAACTTTTTCGATTGCTTTACTAAACCCTAATTGAAGAGATGGTGAGAATTCAAAATTTTCAAAAATATTAGATTTATTAATTTTAATTTTATCTCCGATTATTTCAGCATTTTTCATATCCAAAATCATAGGATTAATTTTTTTTCTTATTTTATCGTTCATATAAATAAAACCTGTTCCTCGAGGACCTCTTAGATACTTTCTTCCAGAACCAACAAGAACATCACAATTAATTTTTTTGACATCAACTTCAATTTGTCCAATAGATTGGCATGCATCAAGGACACAAATCACTTCAGGAAAAAGCTCTTTAACGTAATTAAAAATCTTTTCTGCTTCTATTCTGTTTCCACATTGCGAGGCCACATGACACAAAGACACAACTTTGGTATTTTTATTAATTTTCTTTTTTAAATCTTCAAAGCAAACTTTTCCATTTTTTTTTATATTTACAATTTTAATGTTATGTCTTTTATTTTTGTAATAAATAAGATTGCTTCCATATTCATTTTCAAAAATAAGGATGTTTTGATTTTTATCTATCTTCAGTGAATTAAAGAATAAATTCCAAGCCAGAGTTGTACTTGTTAAAAATGATATTTCTTTATTTTTACAATTTATTAATTTAGAAAGATTTTTATAAAAACAATTGATTTTTTCTTTGTATTTAAGAACTGCGTAATATCCACCATAATTCTTTTCAATTTCTAAAAAACTGTTTATCTCTTTATTAACGACATTTAATGGTTTACTAGATCCTGCGTTATTAAAATTAATGTATTTCAAATACTTTTTACTTTCATAATAAACACACCAAAGAATGATTTTTTATCTTTGAGGACATCTATAATTTCAAAATTTGACAACTCTGCCAAATTTTGAAAACTACTCACAGTATATTTGTAAGAATTTTCAGTATGAATAGTCTCTCCTTCTCTGAAGTAAATTTTTGTATTTAATATTTCAACTACTTGCTTTTTTTTACTCACTAAATGCATCTCTATTCTACTTTTCTTTTCATTGAAGAGAGCTTTATGAGAAAAAAGTGTTGAATCAAAATTAGTCCCACAAATTTTATTTACACCATTCAGAATATTTTTATTAAATTCAGCTGTTAATCCCTCAGAGTCATTATATGCTTTTTCTAAAACTTCTATATCTTTTTTTAAATCTACACCAATTACTAGAAAACCTTCATTTCCTAAAATTCTCGAAAAATTTATTAGTAATTTTTTTGCATCCTCTGGACTGTAATTTCCCACTGTAGAGCCGGGGAAAAAACCAATTTTTGATTTCTTTTTACCTATTATTTTTTGAAGTAAATCTATTTGATTAAAATCTGCACAGATTGCTTTTATCTTTAAATCTGGAAAATCCTTTGCAGAGTCTTTGGCATTTTTAAATAAAAACTCCTTACTTATGTCAATTGGTATATATTCGACTGGTTTATCTATTGCATCCATTAATTTTTTAATTTTATAGTTGGAACCACTTCCAAATTCTATTACTACTGAATTTGAAGGTAATATTTTTTTAAGGTGATCCTTACTTTTTTCTAAAATTTCACATTCAATTTTAGTAGGATAGTAGTCATCAAGTTTTGTTATTTTATCGAATAGTAGTGAACCTTTTTCATCATAAAAATATTTAGAATTAATTTTTTTCTGAGTTTTGGAATCTAAGCCCTTTAAAACTTTCAAAGAGTCATCCTCTACAGAATCAAAAAAATTAATAAAGTCTAAATTATTCATTCAATGTCCTTAGCTAACCTTAATCCAGAAAACTGCCATCTGTCTTCAGGATAATAAAAGTTTCGATAAGAGGCTCTTATGTGGCTTTTGGGTGATGCAAATGAACCACCTTTAAGTACTAATTGGTTACACATAAATTTGCCATTATATTCTGACAGTGAATCTTTATAAGAATCATAATTTTTATATGGTAAATAAGGACTTGATGACCAAACCCAAAGATTGCCGAAAAAATTATCAAAAAATTTTTCAGAATTATATGAATGCTCTTTAAAAAATTTATTTTCTAAAAAATTACCGGATTTTTTTGAGGTTCTTAGCACATGTTCTAGTTCAAATTCTGAGGGTAATCTGGTATTTTTATACCTTGCGAATGCCATTGCCTCATAAAAACTTATGTGTGAAACAGGTGAATTCATATTTATATTTTCAACTCCATTTAGATTGAATAAATAATTATTATCAATCCAATACATTGGTTTATTAATCTTGTTTTTATTAATAAATTTCCAACCATCTGAAAGCCAAAGCTCTGGACGACTATAACCTTCATCTTTGATAAACTCCATCCAATCTCCGTTTGTGACAAATTCCGTTAGAATAAATGGAGTTAATCTTATATTAGAGCTTGGTCTTTCATTATCAAAAGAAAATTGACTTCCTTCATAGCCATATTTTGTTTCGACAGTGCTATCTAATATAAATTCATTTTTTTTATTTTTTAAGTGACAATCAAGAATTTTTTTTTTTGAAAACACAGGTTTATCTATGTTTGAGTATAAAATGTGTTTTATATCCATTAAAATTAGTTCTTGATGCTGTTGTTCGTGATTGAGAGCAATATTAAGTAAGTTTTCCAAATTGACGTCATGAATATCCAAAAGCAGATCTAGATTTTTATCAACATACGACCTATACCTTTTAACCTCAGAAAGACTTGGTCTACTCAAATTGCCTCTTTTTTCTCTTAAGTTAAAATGACTCACAGTTTCGTAATATGAATTGAAGATAAAGTCGTAACCTTTGCTAAATTTTTTATAATTTTTACAATACTTAGCTAAAGCAAATTTTTCGAAAAACCAACTTGTGTGGCCGAGATGCCATTTAATTGGGCTGACATAATCAGCTGTTTGAATCACCTGATCATCGATTTCTAACTTCTCAACTAATTTATTAGTTTGATTACGTGATACTTTAATATTTAGTAACAAATCATGAATTTTTTCTTTTTTTAAATAATCTTCCATATAATAAAATTAAAAGTATAAATAAATTTTTGTTAAATAATAATTATTTATTAAAAATATTATAACTCCTTATAATTAATATTTTTCAAAACCACTAAATTTTTTATTTTTTTTTAAGAAATGTTGCAATTGATACAACAAAGTCACCATCATTGCTTATCGAGATACTTGAGGACTCAATATTTCCTATTCTTTTCTTTGCTTTACCATGCA
>CACFLF010000012.1 GCA_902567115.1 uncultured Alphaproteobacteria bacterium | reverse complement strand
GTTCTTAACTACAAGATAATGACTATCAAAGCAGCAAAACTTTTTGAGAAATTAAATATTGGAAATGTTTCAAAAAATTTTGAAAACGATTTTCTATTTCATGTAGGTGGTCCACTAAATCAAAATAACGGATTCATATTACATACCAAAGATTATGAAAGTAAAAATACAATAAAAGTTTCTAAACAAGTTAAATTAACTTGTTCAACTGAAATTATCGTAGATATTGCAAAAAACAAAGGACCTAAACAATTTTTTATTTCACTTGGCTATTCCGGATGGGGACCTGGTCAATTAGAGAACGAAATAAAACAAAATAGCTGGATAAATTTAAATGAGGAATTGGATCTTCTTTTTGAAGTTGAGCCAGAAAAGAAGTGGAAAAACGCCCTTCAAAAAACTGGTATTGATTTTTCAAAACTTACAAACTTCTACGGAAATGCATAAATTCTAGTTCTGTTTCATAATTAATTTAATTAATTGGTCTAAGTCATTTTCAATAATTTCAAATTTTTCTTTTTTTTTTAAAATTTTTTTTAATTTATCCGGATATTCAACGCTTTTTTTTATTGATTCTTTTACTGTTTTGATAAATTTACTGTAGTGAGCTGTAGCCAAATATATTCTTCTTTCTTTTTTATCAAGTTGTTCATCTCCCACTGAGAGACCAACAGCTGTGTGAGGATCTACAATCAGTTTATATCTATCAAAAATTTTATTAATTGTTTTTTTTGTTTCAAAGTCTGATATTCTTCCATAACCAAAGGTTTTTCTCATATTTTTTAAATGAGTTTCTGCTACTGAAAATTCTTTTGTATTTTCTAATTTATAAAATAGTTTTTCTATCATCTTACCATTTTCATAAAAATCAAATAAAAGCCTTTCAAAATTACTTGATACCTGGATGTCCATACTCGGGCTTAAGGAGGTTAATGTTTTCTTTATTTTCATTTTTCCAGTTTTAAAAAACCGAGTAAGAATATCATTTTTATTTGAACCGATAATAATCTTTTTAATTGGTAAGCCCATTTTCTTACTGATATATCCAGCATAAGCATTGCCAAAGTTTCCTGAAGGAACAACAAAACTCATAGGATCAAATCTATTACCCACCCTGAAAAAACTCCAAAAGTAGTAAACAATTTGTCCCATTATTCTTACCCAATTTATTGAATTTACAGCAGCTAAATTGATTTTCTTATTTTCATTATTTAATTTAAAGTAATTTTTTACCATCCTTTGGCAATCATCAAAATTTCCTTTCACTGCAATATTGAAAACGTTTTTTTTTGTTACTGTAGTCATTTGTTTTCTCTGAATTTCACTAACTCTGTTTAATGGAAACAAAATAAAAATTTTCACGTTATTAGATTTTGCACATCCATGAATTGCTGCCGAACCTGTGTCTCCTGATGTTGCGCCAAGAATAGTAAGTTTTATTTTCCTTTTGCTTAATATGTAGTCATATATGTTACCTAATAATTGCAATGCAAAATCCTTAAATGCATAAGTTGGACCATTAAAAAGATTTGCTATATATTTGTGTTGATCGAGCTTGTCAAATGATATTATTTCTCTTCCAAATGACCTTTTATATGAATTAATACAAATCTTTTTATATTCACTTACTGAAATCTCCCCTTGAACAAAATCTTTCGTTAATTCGAAGGCCAGGTTTGAATAATCCAGTTCTCTTAGAGAATCTAATTCTTCCTCTGAGTACGATTTTATACTATTGGGAACGTATAAACCACCGTCCTTGGCTAATCCGTTTAAAAGCACATCACCAAACTTTAAGTTTTTATCACTACCTCTAGTTGATGAATAAATCATATCTATTTTAATTTTTTTATATTCGCAAAAAAGAACACACCTACAAGACCGCATGCGATCATTAACCAAGTGAGTGCGTATTGTAAATGATTGTTTCGTAAATATATTCGTGTTTGATTACCTAATGGAAATCCGTTAGGTCCATTTTTAACGGCTTCTAGATAATATTCATTTTCAAAATTCATTTTTAGGTATTCGCTCATTAATTCTGGTTCAACGAAGAACCAGGTGTTTGTGTCAGTATCATTATCGGGTTGAAAATATCCTTTTCTTCCCGATGTTCTTATTACAGCTTCAAAAGTTTGTGAATTTTTTGAAATATTTAGCAATCTTTTTTCCTTTTCTTTTATTTTGAGAGGAACCCAACCAGTATCATATATAATGAACTTTCCTGAAGTTGTTTTTAATGGTACTAAAATATGAAAACCATTGTTACCTCTTTTACTTAGTGCTGGCATATACATTTCGAATTCATTCAATAGTTGACCGTCAACAAAAACTTTTCTAAATTCGTTTTTTTCAGGTTGATTCAAATTTACAAAACTAATGGGATCAGACTCAAAGCTGCTAATTCTTTGCGATATCAAATCAGTTTTCCAATTAAGCCTTTTTATCTGCCATCCAGAAAGACCAAGAAGTATTGATAAGGCAACAATGAAAGCGACTAAGGGAAATGGTCTTGGTTTAAAAGAGTAGCTATTTGAATTAAAATTAAATTTCATTCTTGTTTATGCGGCAGCCCACCAATAAACAAATGTGAATAGAAACAACCAGACAACATCTACAAAATGCCAATACCAAGCAGCAAATTCGAAACCTAGGTGTTTTTTAGGCGTAAAATGACCTTTTAAACCTCTGAAATAACATACTAATAAAAATATTGAGCCAACTATAACATGAAAACCGTGAAATCCAGTAGCCATATAAAATGTTGACGGGTAAATACCGTCCTCAATTCCAAAAGTAGCGACTTTGTATTCGTAAGCTTGAAATCCAGTAAAAATAATACCTAAAATAATAGTCAACAATAAAAATAGCATAAAGTTTTTTCTATCATTAGACCTTAGTGCGTGATGAGCCCAAGTTATGGTTCCACCAGAGGCTAGCAAGATAAAAGTGTTTAACAAAGGTACTCCAAAAGGCGAAATTAATTCTATATCTTCAGGAGGAAATGCTCCACCTATCGTATCTTGTCGACCTATGAGCTCAGGGCTTTCAGAGCCAGGATAAAACGCAACATCAAAAAACGCCCAAAACCAAGCGGCAAAAAACATGACCTCTGACATTATGAAAAGTATCATGCCGTATCTAAGTCCAATTTGGACAACATTGTTGTGATATCCACCACCTTCTGACTCGGAAACAACATCTCTCCACCAGAGGATGCTCGATAAAACAACTGCTATAGATCCTATGGTAAATACCAAGGTTTTACCGTCGTGCATAAGGAATATAAACCCTATCGCCATTATTAAAGCTGAAAATGAAGTAACAAGTGGCCAAGGACTTGGGTCAACTAGATGATAGGGATGTTTCTGATTATTATCACTCATTTTTTCTTACATACATTGTATATGAGAGGGTTATCTCCTGCAAATCTTTGATAAATTTATCATCTTTAATTGAGGCGTCAACAAAAAAAGATACGGGCATACTGACCTCTTCATTTGCAGATAAAACTTGTTCTTCAAAGCAAAAACACTCAATTTTATTAAAATATTGTCCGGCCTGTAAAGGACTAACATTGAAAACTGACATGGTTGTAATTGGTTTATCAGAATTATTTTTTGCCTTAAAAAAAGCTAAACTGTTTTCACCAATCTGAACTTCAATTTTTTTAACCTCTGGTTTGAAAGAAATAACAGAATTTCTATCAATAGTAGAGTCGAACCTAATATCAATTTTTTCTTTAATTTTATAACTGTCGTTCTCAGTCGAGATCTGAGGAGTCCCTCCGTAACCTGTAACTTTACAAAAGATTTTATAGAGAGGGACTGCTGCGTAACTCATTGCCAACATTCCAATGGCAAATGCCAATAGGTAAAAAGCTTGTTTAACTTTTTTATTTTGATTTCTTGCTATCATATTAAAATTTAAAAACTGTTATAAAATAAAAGATGGTGGCTAACAAAAACAAAGCCAGTCCTAATGCTATATTTTTTTTATTTTTTTTCATTAAAGTAGTGAATCAACAACTAACGAAGAAAACATCAAATATAAATATAAAATTGAAAATTTGAATAGTTTTGGAGCAAAACCAGAGTGTTTCAAATCATTACTCCTTAGTAATCTGAAAGATAAATAGCAAAAATAAATATTTAAGATCAGTGAAGAGCAAAGATAAAATAACCCTGAATAACTTAATATGTATGGCAAAAGTGAAACTAAAAACAAAACAATAGCATATATCATGATCTGATTTTTAGTTACTCTTTTTCCCTTAACAACTGGAAGCATCGGAACGTTAGCTTTAGAATATTCTATATCTTTATACAGTGCTAGTGCCCAAAAATGTGGCGGGGTCCAAAAGAATATTATGCAAAATAACAAGATAGGAAAGAAACCAATATCATTGGCTGAGCATACCCAACCAATTACTGGAGGGAAAGCTCCCGCTGCACCTCCAATTACAATATTTTGAGAAGTTCTTCTTTTAAGCCACACCGTGTATACAAATATGTAAAAAAAAATCGAAAAAGCTAGTAAGAAAGCTGCTTTGTAGTTTACAGCAAGACCTAAAACAATTGTCGAAATAACTGACAACACAACTCCGAAACCCAGTGCGTCTAGAGGTTCAACTTTTCCAATTGGAATTGGTCTTTTTTTTGTTCTCTCCATTAAAGAGTCGATATCTCTATCATACCACATATTAATAGCACCAGATGCACCTGCTCCTATTGATATACAGAGAATTGAAATGAAAAAAAAGAAAGGATGTATGCTTTGTGGAGCAAGTACTACGCCACAAATTGATGTAAATACAGCAAGTGTCATTACTCTAGGTTTTAGCAAAGAAAGAAAATCGCCAACTGAACTGTCATTTGAACTTATTATTTGGGCGTTATATTTCAACGATTTGGACTGCAACACATTCTCCTCTTTGTCGACAGTAACTTACTTTACTTTTGGCAAATCATCAAATGAATGGAATGGTGGAGGAGAACTCAATTGCCATTCGAAAGTAGTAGCTCCTTTACCCCATGGGTTTTTTTGCGCTTTTCGCGATCTCATGTATGCTTCTAATATTACGAAAACAAAGAAAAAAGCGGCAAAAACTGATATGTAAGCACCAATGCTTGATACATAGTTCCAACCAGCAAAAGCATCAGGATAGTCGGGTATTCTTCGTGGCATACCAGCTAAACCTGAAAAGTGCATAGGAAAAAATGTGATATTTACACCTATAAATGTTAACCAAAAATGGATCTTACCAAGTATTTCACTGTATTCAATACCTGACATTTTGCTAAACCAATAATAAAAGCCTGCATAAATAGAGAAAAGTGCACCCATGGACATAACATAATGGAAGTGTGCAACTACATAATAAGTATCGTGAAGTGCAACGTCAATGCCTGTGTTTGCAAGAACCACACCTGTTACACCACCAAGTGTAAATAAAAATATCATCGCAATTGCAAATAACATTGGGGTTCTGAATTCAATTGAACCACCCCACATAGTCGCAATCCAACTGAAAATTTTAATACCAGTAGGAACCGCTATGACCATTGTTGCAGCAAGAAAATATGCTCTAGTATCTACGTCCAAACCAGTTGTATACATGTGGTGTGCCCAAACAACAAAACCGACAACTCCAATAGCGGCCATCGCGTAAGCCATGCCAAGGTAGCCAAATATAGGTTTTTTTGAAAAAGTTGAGACAACATGACTGATTATTCCGAATCCAGGAAGAATTAGGATGTAAACTTCTGGATGACCAAAGAACCAAAACAAATGCTGAAAAAGAATAGGGTCACCCCCCATTTCAGCATTAAAGAATGCTGTTCCGAAGTTTCTATCAGTAAGCATCATAGTAATTGCTCCAGCTAAGACTGGAAGTGAAAGCAATAAAAGAAAGGCTGTTATCAAAATCGACCAGGCAAAAAGTGGCATCTTATGCATTGTCATTCCAGGTGCACGCATGTTAAAAATAGTTGTTATAAAGTTTATTGCGCCTAAAATTGAAGAGGCTCCAGCTAGGTGCATTGATAGTATTGCCATATCAACGGCTGGTCCCCCATGTCCACTTGTAGACAGAGGAGCGTAAAGCGTCCAACCGGGACCTGCACCATCACCCACAAAAGCTGAGCCTATTAGTAAAATAATAGATGGTGGAAGAAGCCAAAAGCTTAAATTATTCATCCTTGGAAAAGCCATATCAGGTGCTCCAATCAGAAGAGGAACGAAATAATTTCCAAAACCACCCACCATTGCTGGCATAATCATAAAGAAAATCATAAGAAGACCGTGCGCTGTAATCCACACATTATATCTTTGATAATCGTCTCCAAGTATTTGCATACCAGGTTCAGCTAATTCCATTCTTATTAAAAGAGAAAAAATACCACCGATAAGGCCAGCAATAATAGCGAATACAAGATAGAGAACACCAATATCTTTATGGTTGGTTGAAAAAAAATATCTTTTAAAAAAAGATGGTGCATGACTAGACATAATTTAGACCTTTCTTATTTTTTTGCATAATTGTTATTGTTATCGCTTGCGAATTCTTCTTTAGCTGTCTCAACCCATGAAGCAAATTCTTCTTCTGTGACTGCTTTAATAGAGATTGGCATAAACCCATGTCCTACGCCGCATAACTCAGAACATTGACCATAATACATGCCTGGCTCTTTAATGTTAAAGTAAGTTTCATTTAATCTGCCTGGAATTGCATCCATCTTAACTCCTAATGAAGGAACAGCCCAAGAATGTATGACACCGGATGGATCACTTGTAATCTGCATTTTAATGTTTTTGTTGACTGGAACCACAAGTTGGTAATCAGTTGTTAACAATCTAGGTTGCCCTTCTTCAAGCTCATCATCTTCAACAATAACTGAATCAAATGTAATTCCATCGTGATCTGGGTATTCATATCCCCACCACCATGTATAACCTGTTGCTTTAATAGTCATATCGATGTTTGTGAAATCATTTTGATTATACAAAAGTCTAAAAGATGGAATAGCAATTACAACTAGGAGAAGTACAGGAATGAGTGTCCATGCTATTTCTAAAGTTGCATTGTGAGTTGTTGTAGAAGGTTTTTTATTATTTTTCGCGCTAAACCTTACACAAACATAAGCTAGAAGAAGAAATACAAAAACTGTGATTGCTGTTATTATCCAAAATACAAAGTCGTGGAAATCTATTAATTGTTGCATCAAAGGTGAACCTGCTTCTTGAAAACTTAGCTGCCATTCGGTTGGTTGACCTTTTGCAAAAATATGGTTAGCTGTAAAAAGAGATATTAAAAAAGTAAAAAATTTCATAATTCCACACATATATTAAACTTAATTTAATATAATGATCATTTAGAAAAAAACAAATAATTATTCATTAAAAATTAATAAAAAATCTTTACATGTATTATATATTAGTGTTTTTTTAATCATTAATATATTTACAATCAATCTTATGTAAGAGGTAAAATGAAAACTATTAAAAAAGACTGGAATGAAGAAAAAATAAAATCATCAGTCAATGAATTATTGGATAATTTCGACGAAGGAGAATTGTTTGTAGAAGAAGTTTACTCCGAAAATATTTTTTTTGACGATAATAAAATTAAAAACGCAAGTTATGACCAGGATAAAGGGTTCGGTTTGAGAACAGTAAACAATGATTCTGTAAATTTCGCACATGATACAGAATTGTCAGACGAAGCTTTTTCAAAAGCAATGAAATCAGTTGAAGAACAACAAAAATTAAACCCTGATCCACCTAAATTCAAAAATTTAAGCAGTAATTTATCTCTTTACACAAATGAGAACCCTATTGATAAAGTGACTTTAACTCAAAAAATTAATTTTCTTAATAAAGTTAATACATTCGCAAGAAAAATTGACGAACGAATTAAAGAAGTTTCAGTAAGTTTGAACGGTAATCACCAAAATATAGAAGTTATTACAAAAAATGGAGATGTTTTCTACGACTCTAGACCTTTAGTAAGAATGAATATTAACGTAACAGTTCAAAAAAAAAATAAAGTAGAAACAGGCTCCTTTGGAATGGGTGGCAGATATTTATACGATGAACTTTTAAATGCAAGTAATTGGAAAAACGGTGTACAAAAAGCCTACGAACAAGCAATAGTAAAATTATCAGCAAAAGAAACACCAGCTGGTGAACAAATTGTAATACTTGGACCTGGCTGGCCAGGTATTCTTTTACATGAAGCAATTGGTCACGGACTTGAAGGGGATTTTAATAGAAAAAAAACCTCTGCTTTTTTTGATCTTGTTGGGAACAAGATTGCCTCTGATCAAGTTTCAGTGGTGGATGATGGTACAATTAACAAAAGAAGAGGGTCTCTAACTATTGATGATGAAGGTACACCCTCTCAAAACACGATGTTAATTGAAAATGGTATATTAAAAGGTTTTATGCATGATCGATTAAATGCAGGATTAATGAATCAAAATCCAACTGGAAACGGAAGACGTCAAAGCTATTCTCACTTACCAATGCCAAGGATGACAAATACCTATATGTTAAATGGTAAATATGAACATGATGAACTTATAAAGTCTACAAAAAAAGGAATTTACGCATCTCAATTCAGTGGTGGACAAGTTGATATCACGTCTGGAAAATTTGTTTTCAGTGCATCAGAGGCTTATGAAATAATAGACGGTAAAATTTGTAGTCCATTAAAAGGAGCTACTTTAATAGGTAATGGTCCTGAAATACTTAAAGAAGTTACAATGGTCGCTAACAATTTAAAATTGGATGACGGTATTGGAACATGTGGCAAAGAGGGTCAGAGCGTACCTGTTGGAGTAGGTCAACCAAGCTTAAAAGTTAGGAATTTAACAGTTGGAGGAACAATCTAGTTCTTTGATTTGTCAAATAATTCTTCTTCATATGAGATGAATGATTGAATCATACCTTCCCAAAGCTTTCTTACTAATGCTCTTGGTATCCCTCTTTTAGACGCTTCAGTATCCAAACTTTCTAGTATTTTTGAAATTCTTTCTTGATCAATGATTTGATTTCTATTTTTGAATTTGACAATTTCAGTTACAAGATCTTTTCTTTCAGAAATTAGGTTGAGGATTTTAAGGTCTATCTCGTCTATTTTAGTTCTTATATTTCTTATTTTCTCAGATTTATTCATAAGCTACTTAAAATAATTATTTCTATATAACATATCAATATTATTAGACCATTGATTTAAATATAATTTTTTCCACTTTAATGCAGGCGACTCTTCAGATTTTATGATCTCAATTAATGGCTCTAAAAAAGAATCCTCAGTTTTGCCAGCATTTTCTATGTTTCTTTTTTTAAGTCCGATTGACGACAAATTAACAATTTTTTTTGAAAAATTTTTCAAACTTTCTTTATCAGGCGTATATGAATTAAAACCATTAATTCTTACTTCTTTGTAGAAGTTTTTAACCTGATCATAACTCCAAGATTTAATAATACTAGATACTTGATCAAGTATTTCTTCATCATATAAAATTCCTGTCCAAAATGCAGGAAGTGCACAAACTCGAGACCATGGTCCTCCGTCTGCGCCTCTAAGTTCTATAAATGATTTCAGTCTAACTTCTGGAAAAACAGTAGTTAAATGGATTTCCCAATCTTTCATTTCAGGTTCTATAAATTTATCTAATTTAATTTTCTTTTCTAGAAATTGTTTAAAATTTTTTCCTGAAAAATCAATATACTTGTTGTTTCTAACTATAAAATACATTGGAACATCAAGCAGATAGTCAACATATCTCTCAAACGAAAAATCATCCTCGTAAATAAAAGGTAAAAGCCCACACCTATCTTTATCTGTTTTAGTCCATATATGAGATCTGTAACTAAGAAATTCTGTAAGTTTTCCATCAATAAATGGCGAATTTGCATATAAAGCAATTATTACAGGCTGAATAGATTGAGCAACTCTGAACTTTTTTTTCATATCAGACTCAGATGCAAAGTCAAAATTAGCCTGAATGGTAGTTGTCCTTTTCATCATATCTAAACCCAGTTCTCCAACTAGTGGCATATATTTACTCATTATTTCGTATCTTTTTTTTGGCATTAATTTAAGATCTGATAATTTCCATTTCGGAAGCACCCCAATTCCCATAAACTCGATTTCATAATTTCTGCAAACAGCATTAAGCTCATCTTGATGTAAATTTACTTCTTTGCATGTTTCAAATAAATTTTTAACTGGTGCTCCAGATAATTCTATTTGTCCACCTGGCTCCAAAGTGATTGAGGTCGCATTTTTTTTCAGACCGATAATTTTTTTGTTTTCAAATATTTTTTCCCATTTGTATTTTGAACATAATTCACTGAATATTTTCTGAATGTCGTCGAAAGTAATTGGTCTGAGATCTTTTTTTTTAAAACCAAATTTCTCATGTTCGGTTCCAATCCTCCATTCTTCTTTAACCTTGCATCCGCTTGACAGTTTAGCGATCAAATTTTCTTTACTTAAAACGTCTGTCACTCTAATAAAGCCCTTACACATGATAAAGAATATATTGCTGCCGTATCAGCTTTTAAAATGTTTTTCCCTAGACTTATTTTGTAAGTTTTTTTATCCTTAAAATGTTCCCTATCTGCAAAAGACCAACCACCCACAGGACCAATAAAAATTGCAAATTTTTTGTATTCTTTAATAATTTTTTTTGCACTCAATATTTGATTTCCCCCTATTTCATCACACAAAAAAATAATCCTTTCTTTATCCCAGTGTTCAAGAAGCTCGGGTAAAGACACAGGATGAGATATTTCAGGTAAAGACAATGAATCACTTTGCTCAACCGCTTCAATTGATATTTTTTTAAATCTGTTAATATTTATTTGGATTCTAGATGAGAAATCGCTAAACATGGGTACAATTTTCTTTACTCCAATTTCTGAAATTTTTTCAACAAGATTATTCATATTTTTTATTTTTATCAAAGCAAAACAAAGCCAAATGTCAGGTGAAATAATTTTTTTCCTTACTAAATTTAAAGGTATTATCGACTTTTCGACATTTAAATCAAGCTTACACTCCCATTCATAATTAGAATTAAATGCAATTATAGAATCCCCAGTCCTCTTTCGCATGACATTTTTGAGATAATGTATTTGTTTTGAATCAAGTAAAATTTTATGATCTTTTACAATTTTTTTTTCAAAGTATATTCTAATTTTGGGCATAACTTTATATGAAGATTTGAGGATAATGTTTAAAAAAATTACAAAAAAAAGCAAGAATTTATTAATTCTCGGACGATATAATAATCCCGTGGGAGCTTTTCTACTTATGTGGCCTTGCTATTGGGGAGCTTTATCGAATTCTAGTCTTAACGCTAGTTTGCTCCAGTGCCTAATTCTTTTCACTTTAGGTTCGTTTGTGATGAGGGGAGCTGGTTGCTGTATTAATGACATTTTTGATAGAGATTTTGATAGAAAAATCAAAAGGACAAAAAAAAGACCACTTGCATCAGGTTCATTAAATGTCCTTGAATCAATAATATTTACTGTATTTCAACTGCTTTTAGGTTTGATCGTTTTATTACAATTTGACACAAATGTAATAATTTTAAGTTTTATGATTATGCCTTTAGTTTTAACCTACCCTCTATTCAAAAGATTTACCTATTTTCCTCAAATAATTTTAGGATTAGCTTTTAATTGGGGTGTTTTAGTAGGATATCAGAGTCAAACCGAAAATTTTAATTTTTCAATATTATACCTGTATTTTGCTGGCGTTTTTCTTACAACAGCATACGACACGGTTTATGGTTTTCAAGACATAAAAGGAGATAAAAAAATAGGTATAAAGTCTTTGGCAATCTTCTTTGAAAAAAAAAGAAAATCTTTACGTCTAATATACGTATTAAGCTCAGTTTTTTTTTCGATATTTTTTTTTGTAACTTACGCTAATACTTTTTTAAGTGTACTCGCAAGTTTAATCGTATTTTCGTTGCTTATAAAACAGTTTTTAAATTTTGAAAATGGGATAGACCTTAATAAGATATTCAAATCGAATGTTAAAACTGGCGGGATTATTGCTTTTCTAATAATTATGCAGAATTATCTGTGAGGTAAAATTATATATCTTACGTTACAATTATCTACGTTTTCCCATGAAATTTTTTCCCAATATTTTTTTGCGTCTTCATAAGATTCGAAAGGACCATGCCTTTCTTTTTTAGAATCATCTACAAATTCATTGAAAGATGTATTTTTATATAGCCCACCTACGACAAAATAACTCATAAAAAAAATACTATTCTCATATTGTATTTATAGCAAATTAAAATATAAATTAAGATTCTATGGATAAGAATTTTCTAAAAACGATTCTCAACAGATTGAGTAAAATGGGATGTCATGAAGCTGATGTGTTTTTTTCAAAATCAAAAACATCAAGTTGTTCCTCTAGACTTGGAAAAATTGAAAAAAAAGAAGAATCATCCACTAATGAAATTGGGATCAGAGCAATTATCAATAAGAAGCAGTCCATTGTGTCAACAACCAATCTAGAAAAACATAATGTTTATAATCTAACTGAAAAAGTGGTTGAAATGGCAAAAGTTGTACCTGAAAATCAGTATTGTGGTTTAGCTGAATCAGATAAAATTAAAAAAGTAAGTAAGCAAGAGATTGAAAAGTTAGAAATTTGTGACACTTATGAACCGACAATGAGTTTAATTGAAAAAGAAGTTATTAAACTTGAAGAAAGTGCTTTGGATAATAAAGAAATTACAAATTCTGAAGGAGCTGAAATAGCTTATTCAAAAAATTCAATCTGTATTCTTGGGTCAAATGGACTTGAAATTGAGATGGAAAAAACTCACAGTGATTTTATAATTGCAGTCCTTGCAGGTTCAAAGAATTCAATGGAAAGAGAATATGATTATAAATCTAAAGTGTTTTATAATGAATTAGGTAATTTTGAAAAAATTGGAAAAGAAGTTTCACAAAATGCAATTAAAAAATTAAATTCTAGAAAATTAAAAACTTGCAAGTCAGATGTAATATTTGACTCAAAAGTTTCTTCGAGTCTTCTTAGAAATTTGTTTAGTGCCAGTAACGCCCAGTCAATTGTAAAAGGAATTAGCTTCCTGAAAGATAAAATAGATAACAAAGTCTTTAATGATCGAATTTCTATAATTGATGATCCGCTAATGCCAAAGAAATTAAGATCGAAAATTTCAGATTGTGAAGGCATTCAATCAAAAAAGAAATTTTTAATTGAAAAGGGATATTTAAAATTTTTCTTTAATTCTCTCGCATCAGCTAAGCAAATAGAACATGAACCATCAGGTCACGCCACCAGATCTGCTTCCTCAATACCTTCTGTTTCCTATTCTAATTTATATATGGAGAATGGGGAAGTATCGAAACTTGATATGATAAAATCTCTAAAAAAAGGTCTTCTGATAACAGAACTTATGGGTAGTTCTATAAATTATTCTAATGGTGACTACAGCAGAGGAGCATCAGGTTTTTGGATTGAGAATGGTGAAATTTGTTATCCTGTTTCAGAAATTACCATTGCAGGTAATCTTGTAGACATATTTATGTCTTTAATTCCAGCAAATGACCTGGAATTTAATTTTGGAATAAACGCACCCTCATGCCTTGTAGAAAACTTAACTCTTGGTGGAAAATAATTGTCTGAACAATTTTTACCCTCCTTTCTTGAGGATGTCTCAAAAAAGGCAATTTTAGAAGCGGGCAAAATTGCAATGTCACTTAAAAATAATATTACGGTCAAGTACAAATCAGAAAATCAACCAGTTACTGACGTTGATATAAAAATCGATAATTTTTTGAAATCTTCTTTTAAAGAAACTACACCTAATTATGGTTGGATATCTGAAGAGTCCGTTGACGATGGCTCAAGATTAAGCTCTGATTATTTTTGGTGTGTAGATCCAATTGATGGAACAAGATCTTATATTAACAAAAAACCAGAATATACAATTTCTGTAGCTCTTATAAAAAAAAATGAACCGGTTTTAGGCTTAGTTTTAAACCCTGAAACCAAAGAACTTTTCTCAGCAGTAAAAAATAAAGGTGCATTTTGCAATGAAAAAAGAATTAAAGTAAATCAAAATAAAGATCTTTATTCTTCAAAATATGGAATTAGTAGTTCTGAAATGAAGAAATTAAAGAAATATGAATGTTTTAATCAAGAGAATACTATTAAAATGGGTTCTATAGCATATAAAATTGCTTTAGTTGCAAAAGGAACAATGGATGTTGCTATAAGTTTTACCAAAAAAAATGATTGGGATATTGCTGCAGCTGATTTAATTTTGAGAGAAGCAGGTGGCTATCTAAGAAATATTTCTGGAAATAAAATGATCTATAACAGCAGTCAAATGCAAGTAGATTCAGTATTAGCCTGTAATAGTATATTAATTGAAAAATTATGTACCAAATTAAATGAATGTAAAAAATAAAAACACAATCAAATTACTGAAACGTCTTTTTGCAAATTATGTAAAAAAACATCACTCTAAATTAATTATCTCTATTTTTTGTATGATTGTTGTCGCAGGTGCAACTGCATTAAATGCTTGGATGATGCAACCAGTCCTTGATGAAATATTTATTAATAAAAATAAAACATTGATTGTTTTTATTCCAATTGCTGTGATAACCATTGCAATTTTTAAAGGGATAGCTTCATACGTCCAATCAATTTTCATGAGTTTTATTGGTTATAGATTAGTCGCAGATGTACAAAATCAAATGTTCAGATCAGCAATTAGGTGTGATTTGTCATTCCATAATGAAATTAACTCCGGAACAATGGTATCCAGATTCATTGCAGATGTAGGTGCCCTATCGAGAGGAGTTCACAATGTCATAATAAATATAATTAAAGATTCATTTACATTTGTTTTTTTAATTTGCGTTATGTTCTACCATGACACAAAGCTTGCTTTTTTAGCTCTTTTTGTTTTTCCTGTAGCTATCTATCCTATAAGAAGAATAGGTAAAAGATTAAGAAAAATTTCTAAGAGCACTCAAGTAGGGTTTGGAATGCTTACATCAAAATTATCAGAATCATTTTCCGCAATAAAGACAATAAAGGCCTTTGGTTCCGAAAACTTTGAATCAAAAAGAATCGATAAAGAAATAATAAATATCTTTAACCTAACATATAAATCAACAAAGGTTAATTCGATAGCAAGGCCTTTGATGGAAATTATCAGTGGATGTGCTATTGGAGCAATAATATTTATTGGGGGAATTCAAGTTATTCAGGGGCAAACTACCCCAGGTACTTTCTTTTCATTTCTAACAGCTTTACTAATGGCGTATCAACCTGTCAAATCGTTGGCAAGTTTAAATGCAACACTACAAATAGCTATGGCGTCAGCAGAAAGAGTTTTTGAGATTTTGGATAAGAAGCCATTAATGAAAGAAACAAAACATCCAAAAGATAATATGATAGATTTAAGGGACAAAAATAATATTAATATATCAAAAATTTCTTTTAAATATCCTAATTCAACAAAACTTATTCTAAAAAATATTAATTTAAAAATCTATAATGGTGAAAGAGTTGCTTTGGTTGGGTATTCTGGTGCTGGTAAAACAACTCTCCTAAATCTTCTACCAAGATTTTTTGATCCATATAAAGGTAAAATTGAAATTGGAGGAATTGATGTTAAAAATTTAAGTTTTAATTTTATAAGAAACTATTTCTCCTTAGTTAGTCAAGATATCGTTTTATTTGACGAAACGATTAAATATAATATCTGTTACGGCTCAAATAAATATTCAAAAGCAGACCTCGAAAACGCCAGTAAAAAATCTCACTGTACAGAATTTATTAAAAAATTTCCTAAAGGATTTAATGAAATAATTGGTGAAAACGGATCTAAGCTCTCTGGAGGACAGAAACAAAGGGTTGCAATTGCACGTGCTTTTATTAGAAACTCTCCATTCCTTCTTTTAGATGAAGCGACTTCTTCCTTAGATTCAAGGTCAGAGAAAAAAATTCATGATTCTTTGGATAAACTAATTTCAAATAAAACAGCATTAATTATAGCACATAGATTATCAACCGTGATTGATGCCGACAGAATAGTTATCATCAATAATGGCGAAATTGTAGATATTGGAAAGCATTCCACCTTAATAAAGAGCTCTAAAATTTACAGACATCTACATGAGTTACAATTCAAAACGAAAAATGAAAAGAATGTTTAAACATAAATATTTTCAATTATTTTTAGGTTGGATCGTATCATTTTATTTAAAGCTTTGTTTCCAAACCTCTATTTGGTTTACAAAGAACTCAGAAATTGTGGAAAAGCATATAAAAAAAAATAAGAGCTTTATAGTCTGCTTTTGGCATAATAGATTACTTATGACAGTTTTTTGCTGGAAATGGTCCAAAGAATTTAAAATGCTTATTTCTGGACATGCCGACGGAAAAATAATTTCCAACGCCATATCCTATTTTGGAATTAAAACAATAACCGGATCCTCGAGGAAACATAATTTATCTTCCTTAAAAGAAATATTAAAACAAATTAATAATGATAGTATAATAGGGATCACTCCAGATGGTCCAAAAGGTCCTAATGAGGAAGTAAAAAAAGGTCTTATCTCACTTTTAAAAAAAACAAATGTTCCAGTTTTACCATTAAGTTATTCAGCTAAATTTAAATTTACAATAAATACATGGGATAAATTCATTTTTGTAACGCCGTTCAACAAATTTGTGGCAGTTTGGGGAAATCCATTTCAATTTGATAAAAATAAAACACTTACTGAAAATAAATTAATTTTAGAAAAAGAAATAAAAAGAGTAACGATGTTATCAGATAATCTCTCGAATTAGTTATGTTGTTGTTAATTTATAGATATTTATCAAATTTATTTTTTATTCCTATCTTATTCTTTTTTTTTCTTCGTTTTTTAGTTTCAAAAGAAACTATTTCGAGTGTTCTTGAAAAATTTTCAATTTCAAGAAAAAAAAGACCTAAGGGAGATTTAATCTGGATTAATGGTGTTAGTGTTGGTGAATCGAAGACTGGGATCGCAGTTGCGAGAGAAATAAAAAAAATAAAACCCGAATCATCAATTTTATTTAGCACATCAACTCTTAGTGCGTACAATTTATTATCTAAGTCAAAAAACAATTTTGTAGTTATTTTTTCCCCGATAGACATAAATTTTTTAATAAAAAGATTCTTAAAATATTGGAATCCAAGTTCAGTAATTTTTATTGAGTCTGAAATTTGGCCAAATATATTTAATATTTTGAAAGAGAAATCTATCAAACTCTCTATTTTAAATGCTCGAATATCAAACAAATCTTTCATTAATTGGAAAAGAATAAATTCTTTTTCTAAATCTGTTTTTCCATTAATCGATCAGTGTTACACACAAAATAATGACTCATTAAAAAGGTTTAGAGAACTTGGCACAAAAAATGTTAAAAGAATACAAAACTTAAAATATATTTCTCAAGGCTTAGAAGTTGATAGTGTTGCTTATAAAAGTATTTTTGAACAGATCAAATCAAAAAGAGTTGTAACTTTATTTAGTTCGCATGCAGAAGAAGAAAAAATGTTTGCAGATATTTTTAAAGTTTTATCAAAAGAATTTAGTAATTTATTTTTTATTATTATTCCTAGACATATTAACAGAATAAAAGAAATTACAGATCAATTTAAAAAAGATAAGTTTTTATTTCTTTTAAGAAATGAAAGTAATTTCAAGATTTCTAATGAAAAAATTTTGTTAGTTGATACATTTGGTGAATTAGGAACTTTTTTTAAATTATCAGAAATTGCAATTGTTGGTGGTTCATTTAGCAACCGTGGTGGACATAACCCAATAGAAACAAAAGATTTTAATTGTTCATTGATCTTTGGTCCGCACATGGAAAACTTTGAAGATATAAAAGACGACATTATTAAATATAAAGCGGGGTTCGAAGTCAAAAATTCATCTCAGCTTGTTCGGATGATTTCAAGACTTTTAAAAGATAAAAAATTAAATAGAGAAACTAATCGAAAATTTAAAACTCTTTGTAAAAATCAGTTTTACAAGTCAAAGTCTATCCTAAGAAGTGTTATAAAATGATGCAAAAAATTTGGAAATCTAAAAATTTTTTAAACTTATTACTCTTTCCTTTTTCAATATTATACTATTTATGTTTTATTATTTACAAGATAAGTAGCAAAGAAAAGAAATGTAACATTCCAGTTTTGTGTGTTGGAAATATTACACTTGGTGGAGCTGGAAAAACTCCAACTGTAATAGAAATAAGACAAATTCTAACAAAAAATTTTAAAAAAATATTTGTTTTAACCAGAGGTTATAAAGGAACAGCAAAAGGTCCTTTGATAGTCTCAAAGGATCACTCATTTCACGAAGTTGGTGAGGAAAGTCTTTTACATTCACACTTTGGCTTGACCTGTGTCTCCAAAAAAAAATTTTTAGGAGCAAAGTTCTGTGAGGCTCAAGGTGGAAAGTTAATAATCATGGATGACGGTTTACAGAGCATAGATATAAAAAAGGATTGTAAAGTTTTAGTTATTGATAGTGAATACGGTTTTGGTAATAAAAACATTTTTCCGTCTGGTCCTTTAAGAGAACCTATTAATAGTGGTATTAAAAATTGCGATCTAATTCTAATCATTGGAAATAATAGTAATATTTTTGAAAAGAATATGATTCCAAAACAAAAAGTTTTTATGGCAAAAAAAGAAATAAGTATCGAATCATGCAAGAATAAAAACTTATTTGTGTTTTCAGCACTTGGAAATAATACAAATTTTCACAATTCACTTTTACATTCTGGTTTTACAATCAAAAGAATAAAAAGTTTCTCCGATCACTACATTTTCAAAAAAAATGATATTTTGAGTATACTAAATGTAGCAAAAAAAGAAAATCTAACGGTTGTTTGTACAAAAAAAGACTATATAAAAGTTCCTGAAGAATTTAAGAATAAAATAAAACCTGTAAATCTAAATTTGAAAATTGAAAAGAAAAAAAAATTTGAAAAGAGAGTTTTGGAATGCCTTTATGCTAATTAAGTTCATATTTTAAAAGGACCTCTGGGTCTACAGATGTATTGTTTAAATAAACACCCCAATGAAGATGAGGACCTGTTGCCCTTCCTGTCATACCAATTGAGCCAATTTTTTGGCCTTGCAACACTTTTTCTCCTTTTTCAACAAAAACTTCCTTCAAGTGAGCAAAAATTGAAATTAGTCCTAAGCCATGATCCATAATCACAGTATTTCCAGTGAAGAACATATCCTCCTCTACTAATTTGATAATTCCTGAAGAAGGGGCAATCACGCTTGTACCTTCCTTTGCAGCAATATCAATTCCAGCATGAGGTCTTCTTGGTTTGGAATTAAGGATTCGTTGACTTCCGTAAAACCCCGACATTCTTCCTTTAGAAGGTAAAATAAATTTTTCATTAAAAAGTCTCGCCTTGTAACCAATTTTTTTTGCTTTTTTAATTTTTTCCTGATCAGATATTATTTTATTTAAATCCTCTTTCGATGGTTCAACTTTTTTCCTGGGAAGACCTTTAATATTTTCAATTTTGTATTTTTTTTTTGAAACTGTGAATTTTTTTACTTTATCATTTATTTCAATTTTTACATTTTCTTTATATTTTCTCCCGAATGCAAAAATAAATCTTCCTTTTTCAAAAACTTCGATTAGTTTATTGTCAATTTTTAATTTACTTCCATCCTCAAGATTTCCTGTAATCACTCCCCCCTCGCAAAAACAACCGAAAATTTTAGGAAATGTTTCAGCTTTAAAAGTTACCGGAAAAATTAGAATGATAATAAAAATTATAAACATTATATTTTTTTAGCTTTTGTTTTACTTGTTGCAAACTCTATCTCTATTTTATCATTTTGTTTAATCTCTAAATCATTTTTGATTATCATATTTTCTTTTCTTATAACAGCAAAACCCCTCTTCAATGTTTGTTTATATGATAAAATTGAAAGCTCTTTAGATTTTGAATTTAATCGTTCTCTTTTTGTATCAAGATTCTGATTTATAAAAAAAGTGTTTTTTTCAAAATTATTTAAAACTCTAGATAACTCGAGTTTCACCATATTAGCTAGATTACTGGGTGAAAACTTTTGGATAACTCTGAATAAATTTATCTTCATATTTTTAAAAGATGAGTTTAAAAAATTTTTTAGACTTTGTTCATGGAAATCTAATTCCTGAAAATGATTATTCACTGTTTCTAATAATTCAGGTATTTTAGACGATAATAATTTAAGACTTAATTTGTGATTATCAAAAAAGTGAGCAAATATCTTTTTTAATTTACTTTCTGAATCTAATAATCTAATTAGAATTTCTTTCCTATCAGGTAATATCATTTCAACTGCAGCTGAAGGTGTTGGGGCTCTTAAATCAGAGACAAGATCACACAAAGTGTAATCTGTTTCGTGTCCGACAGCAGAAACAATTGGTATTTTTGACTCAAAGATTTTTTTTACCAATAATTCTTCATTAAATGGCATTAAATCCTCTAAACTACCGCCTCCTCTGGCAATTATTATAACATCAACTGAATTGTCTTTTTTAATATCAAAATACTCAATCCCTCTAATTATATCATCTAAGCATTTTTCTCCCTGAACATTTGAGGGATAAATTAGTAATTTTGTTGGAAATCTGTCAGATACTCTGTGAATTATATCTTTAATAACTGCTCCCGATTCTGATGTGATAACCCCAATTGAATTTGGAAATTTCGAAATTTCTTTCTTTTTTGATTCATCAAAAAAACCAAGTTCAGCTAATCTTCTTTTTCTTTGTTCAAGAAGTTTTAACAAATTGCCTTCGCCCTCAAAAACTATTTGCTGAACAATCAATTGATACTTGGATTGTTGTGAGTATGTTGTAACTTTCCCTTTGATTTCAACTTTTATACCATCTTCTAGATTTATTTTGAGACGGGGGACAACTGATCTCCAACAAATAGCAGAAATAAAACTTTCTTCATCCTTCAATGAAAAATAGATATGACCAGAACCATGTTTCTTCACTTGTGACACTTCTCCAATAACTGAAACAATTTGAAATTTATTTTCTATCAAATTTTTGATAGAATAGTTTAATTGAGAGACTGTGAATTTTTCAATATTTGAAAGAATATTCATGTTTCAAATTTAGTTTAAAAAAATCAAAAAAGGAATAATTTCTTGAATATTTTAGTCTTAGGTGGTGGTGGTAGAGAACATGCAATATGCTGGGCTGTAAGAAAATCCAGAAAATGTCGTTCTTTATTCTGCATCCCAGGCAATGCAGGAATATCAGAAATTGCGGTTTGTAAAAACTTAGATTTAAATAAAAAAAATGAATTAATAAAATTCTGTAAAAAACAAGAAATTGATTTAGTAATTATTGGTCCTGAACAATTTTTAGAGGACGGTCTAAGTGATTATATAAGATCAAAAGGTATACCCGTTTTTGGTCCTAGTAAAAAAGCGTCTAAGCTCGAATCATCGAAGTCTTTTGCAAAAAGATTTCTAATAAAAAACAAAATTAATACAGCTAAATACAAAGAATTTAAATCGTTTAATTCAGCTGTTCATTATGTATCTGTAACAAAATACCCAATTGTTATAAAAGCAGATGGATTAGCAGCAGGAAAGGGCGTAATTATTTGCAGAAACAAACGCGAAGCAATCAATAGTCTAGATGAAATAATGAAAAAAAAAAAATTTGGTTCAGCCGGAAAAAAAGTAATAATTGAGGAATATTTGTCAGGTTTTGAGGTAAGTTATTTCGCTTTCTTTGATAAAAATGGTTTTGCTAAACTAGGTTACGCGCTGGATCACAAAAGAGCTTTTAACAATGATGAAGGGCCGAATACCGGGGGAATGGGCTGCTTTAGTCCAACGAGAAAAATGACAAAAAAAATCCAAAATCAAATCGAAAAAAAAATTTTAATTCCAACATCATTAGGACTTAAAAAAGATAAATTGGTATACAGAGGCATACTTTTTTTTGGTCTAATGATAACCTCACAAGGGCCTTTCGTTATTGAATATAATGTAAGATTCGGAGATCCAGAGTGTCAAACTTTATTAAGAAACTTACAAACTGATATTTTAAAAATTATTGATTATAACTTGAAAGATAGGCTTTCTGATTTGACCATAAGAAATAAAAAACAATCTGTTGTCTGCGTTGTAGTTGCTTCCAAAGGATATCCTGGCAACTATAAAAAGAATAAAGTTATTAGTAATCTGTCAAAGGCACAATCTATCAAAGGAGTTGAGATATTCCATGCTGGAACTGCATTAAAAAAAGAAAAAGTAATTTCTTCAGGTGGAAGAGTGCTAGCTGTCACTGCACAAGGTAATTCAATCGTACATGCAAGGAAAATTGCATATAAAGCTGTAGAAGCTATTGGTTGGAAGGAAGGTTTTTTTAGAAATGATATTGGTCAAAAAAATGTATGATTATCTTTTTTTCTCTAAAGCATTAATTATTAAATCTGAACACTCTTTTTCTTTAAATCCTCCAAAAAATTCATAATCATTATTACTGGAAAAATAATTTTTTATTTTTCTCTTATGAATTTTTACATTATCTGAAAAAGCACCAAAATAAATTTTTTTTATGCCAACACTTATAATTAACGATTCACACATCAAACATGGTTCTAACGTTGTATAAATTGAGAAATTTAAAAGTTTTGTTGTTTTTAATTTCTTACATGCTTTTCGTATTGCAACTATTTCAGCATGCGAAGTTGGGTCATGATTCTGTACCATGGAATTTGAAGCACAACTAATTATTTCATTTTTATCGTTTACTAAAACGCAACCAACAGGTATTTCATTTTGTTTAAATGATTTTTTTGCTAAATCTAAAGCAAGTTTCATAAAATATTCATTCATATTATATTCTACTCTTTTCGACCAATACTTTTTCACCTTCACGAACATTAACTAGTTTTTTTAAATCAAAACTAGTATTAGCCCAAACATTACATTTGGATGCAAGTCTAATTTCATCTCCGAGAGATATTGGAGTCTTCCCAAAACCGATTGCAATAACTTTTCCAGTGGGCCAATAAACTATTTCTCCTAACTTAATAACTTCTTTAGCTTTTTCTTCAATTTCAACACTTACAGAAGTATCAAAATATATTTCATTTCCCCATGTATGAATATCAGAAGAAATAGGGAGTGAGTTCCAAATTTGAGATGCGGTTAAAGAGTTATTTAAATCAGCAATAATCTCGTAATTATTTATAAAAATTTTACAACATCTTCGCATATGTTTAATATACTAACATTAAGTTTAATTTTTAAAAGATTAATGAATAAGCCTGTAATTGGAATAACGTTGGATGAGGAAGAAGAGCAAACCTATTCAAAATATCCATGGTACGCGGCTAGAAAAAATTATTCTGAATCTATCGAAATTGCAGGTGGCATATCTATTTTTTTACCAAATAATGTAAAAGCGATTAATCAATATTTAAACTTTATAGATGGACTTCTTGTAACTGGGGGAGATTTTGATATTGATCCACAAATGTATGGTCAGGAGAGAAAACCGACATTGAGAATTAAAAATGGAAGAACGAATTTTGAATTTAAGATAACTAAAAAAGCCATCCAAAAAAAAATTCCGGTGCTTGGAATTTGCGGCGGACAACAGTTAATAAATGTTGTTCTAGGAGGAACTCTTCTTCAACATATCCCTGATGTAATAGACTCTGATATAAACCATGAGCAACCAAACCCCAGAAATGAACCTAGTCACTTTGTTCATATAAAAAAAAATACAATACTTTTCAGTTTTGTAAAATGCTCGAAAATGTTTGTAAACTCAGCACACCACCAAGCCGTTGATAAGTTGGGGAAAAACCTTATTGTCTCTGCAGTTTCGGAAGATGGTGTTATTGAAGCAATAGAAAGTACAAGGTCCAATTATTGTCTGGGCGTCCAGTGGCATCCAGAATTTCTTATTGACAACAAGGACATTAATGTCATTAAGTCATTAATAACATCAGCCAAGAAAAAAATTGACAAATAAATTAATTCGGTTGTCTAAATTAATTTCACATGCGGGAATCTGTTCAAGGAAAAATGCAGAATTTTTAATAAAAAATGGTGACGTTAAAATTAACGATAATGTCTTTAAAGAATTTTTTATTGAGAAAAGTCTTATAAAATCCATTAAAGTAAAAGACAAACCATTAACTAATATTAAAACGAGGGTTTGGATTTTAAATAAACCTGTAGGTTATGTTTCGTCTAATAAAGAACAATTTTCGCAAAAAAGCCTGTTTAGATTAGTTCCTAAAGATCTTCCAAGAGTTGTTTCCGTTGGAAGGTTAGATATAAAATCCGAGGGTTTATTACTATTAACTACGAATCCGAAGCTTTCTTCGTATCTTGAAGATCCAAGTAATAAAATTGAAAGAAGATATATTGTCAAAG
>CACFLF010000011.1 GCA_902567115.1 uncultured Alphaproteobacteria bacterium | reverse complement strand
CAAGCAGAGGCTGCTAATGTACTTGGCCTAAAAAGGAGAATGATTCAGTATTATGAGAAGGGTAAAAAAGGAGAAAAAGATATACAAATACCCAAATATATAAAATTAGCATGTGAAGCGATAGAACTTAAGAAAAAGTTAAAGAAACTGGTTTAATTTTAAAAGGAGTAAAATTATGAGCGATAATTTTGACATCAAAGTTGGTGAGTCACTAATTGCTGGAGGACCACCAGGAACAGCAGCTGAGCCGGAAGTAGTTATCGGTAAATTTAACGGCCCATTTGGAACAGCTTTCGCCACTTTACTAGGCAATCAAGTTAAAGGACATACAAAAGTTCTTGCGATAATGAACACAGACGTAATGGTTAGGCCAGCAACATTAATGGTGAGCAAGGTCACTGTCAAAGACGACAGATATACCAATATTTTAATGGGAACAGTTCAAGGAGCTATTGCTAATGGTGTGTTAGATTCCGTTAGAGAGGGTTATATTCCAAAGAAAATAGTTAATGATGTAGGCATTATTGTATCAGTTTGGTTGAATCCAAGTGTAGCTGAAGACAAAAACTTAGATCACAAAATACTTTTTGATATTCATCGTAAGGCGACCACGATTGCAATAAAGAAAGCAATGAAGGACGAGCCATCGATAGATTGGCTTTTAGAAAACCAAGATAAAATTGTTCATAAATACTTTGAAAAAGCATTAGATTCCAAAAAATAATGTATATACACACTAAAAAGGTTTCTGAAGTTTTAAGGCGTTCTTTTAAAGTTACCTGCAATCTTTTATAAAAAGTGTATATACACTAAAAAAATCTCTTCAATATTGACACATATGTAACAAACACAAAAGCAAGTGAACAAAGAACAGCTGCACTGCCTAAATCTTTGGCTCTTTTTGAAAGGTCGTGATGTGAAAAAGAAATTCTGTCAATAGTGGCTTCAATGCTTGAATTAAGTAATTCAATTATGAGTAAAAGCATAATACTTCCAATCATGAGAAGTTTTTCTGTAGTCTCGGTTGGAAATATAAAAGCAAGAGGGATTAATATCAAAGTGAGAAGTAGTTCTTGTCTGAAAGCACTCTCCTCTTTAAAAGCAAATATAAATCCTGAGAGACTATTTATTAAAGCAAAATATAATCTCTTCAACCCAGTATTCTTTTTATGCGGATTCTCTTTAAAGACATATGTTTTAGGATCCCTTTTTTTTGAATTTTGTAGATTAGATTCAAAGATATTGACAACATTCTCCCAGGTGAATTTTTTTACATATTGTAAAGGTTTGCTGGCGGGTATTTTTAATGCATTTAAACACGCGATTTTAAGATTTTTATTTAGAACCCCTGCACCACTTTTTCCAATAACATTGATTGGCCCTGCAACTGGAAATGCTGCTACTGGTAATCCACACGCCATAGCTTCTAGTAATACTAGCCCGAAAGTATCAGTTTTGCTTGGAAAAACAAATAAATCTGCTTTTCCGTAGTATTCATGTAATTCATGTTGTTTTTTTTCACCAAAAAATTTGACATTGGGATATTTTTTTTCGAGTTTGTGTCTATCTGGACCATCACCTACAATCCATTTTTCACAGTTAAGATCTAATTTTAAAAATGCTTCTAAGTTTTTTTCAATAGCAACTCTTCCTATGTTTATCAAAATCGGTTTGTCATTTTTCTTTTTTTGCAAAGGGGGTTTGAAAAGTTTAAAATCAACACCTCGTGGCCATATTGCAGTATTATTTATATTCCACTTTTTTAAATCTTCTATTACTGATTTTGTAGGAACAAGTATTTTATGTGCTTTACTATGAAACCATTTTAGATAACCATAACTTATAAAAAGAGGAATCCTAATTCTCTTATATATATATTCTGCAAATTTTGTATGAAATGAAGTTGTACAAACAAGTCCATTTTTCACCACATAATTTCTTCCTGCTAAACCGAGTGGACCCTCAGTTGCAATATGAATCGCATCTGGATTGAATTCTTTAATTAACTTTTTAACTTTGTTCCCTGGAAAAAAAGATAACCGGATTTCAGGGTAAGTAGGACAAGGAAATGTTTTAAACAGATTAGGTGTTATCATTAAAACATTATGACCTTTTTTTTCTAAAAGTTCTTTTGTTTTAGATAACGTATTGACCACTCCATTAACTTGAGGGTGCCAGGCATCTGAGATAATTACTATTTTCATAACTAGGAAATTAAGTTTTTTGTGGGAGCTGAAAGTGACTTGAATGCTCTTGAGAAATTCTAGATGACCAGTCAACAATCTCTAGATTACCATCGAGATGTTCTACAATCGCGGTCATAGACTCTACCCAATCACCGCTATTACAATATATTATATCATGAATTGATTTGAACTCTGCTTTGTGTATATGCCCGCAAACAACACCATCAAACCCTCTTCTTTTTGCTTCCTTAATCATTACTAATTCATAGGCAGTGATAAATGAAACAGCTTTTTTTACCTTTTGTTTAATAAACTTTGATAATGACCAGTAGGGTAGCTTTAAAAATTGTCTAATATTATTAAATAGGTTGTTTAAGCGGATTAACATAGCATAACCCTTGTCACCAACATATGCGAGCCAGCGAGCATGTCTAATAACGCTATCAAATTGATCTCCATGAATGATCCATAATTTCTTACCCATGAGAGTGGTATGGTAAGCTTCTTTTTTTATTATTATATCTCCAAAATTCACACCAATATATTTGCGCGCAGCCTCATCATGGTTACCTGGTATAAATACAACTTTTACTCCTTTCCTAGCTTTTCTGAGTAATTTTTGGATAACGTCGTTGTGAGCTTGTGGCCAATACCATTTTTTCTTTAATCGCCATCCATCGATAATGTCTCCTACAAGAAAAATTTTTTCGGACTTTGAAACTTTAAGAAACTCTAAAAGCAATTCTGCTTTGCAACCGCTTGTACCTAGATGAACATCTGAAATCCATATTGTTCTGTAACGATTGTGTTTAAAGGATACGCCATCCATTCATATCATTTATCAAATAAATGTGTCAAAATTATTACAACACTACATATAGTGTTACTAATATGATATGACACAAAAAAAAAAGAGGCTTATAAAGCCTCTTTTTAATTTTTTAAAATTATCTAAGGAAAGAAAATTTAATACTTTAGATGTATTCTAGCTTGAATCGACGAAATTTCAGATTCTCTCATTCCATTTGAGTTATCTGAACCATAATCACCGTAAGTATATTCAGCCATTAGTCTAACATTTGAGTTAAAATAATGATTGAAACCGAATGTATGAGCCTCACCAGAACCACCATTTCTGGCTCCAGTACCGGATGCATTGGTATCATGATCTGTTTGATCTATCCATTCGTATTGATACTTCGGCATAAAACAATGTCTTTTACATTTTAATCCACCTAATGCACCTTTTTTTCCACTATGTTTAAATGTACCTGAAAATGCATACGCTACACTTATCGATCCACCATGATAATTAAAGTCTTCTTCGGCGTCCGCACCAGTATTGGGAGCTGAATATTCATATTTACCTACTTGGTATTCAGCTTGTGAAAATAGCTGACCGTAAATCAGACTATATTGGGGACCAAAGAAGTGATGATATTTAAGATTGAGTTCATCACCTAAATCTATTGGTTTGTCAACTAAGGTATGAAGTCCGTTTGCTCTAGCACTATTTGTGTCATAACGACCAGTGGCATTCCGATCACCACCTGCATCAGTATCTGTATTACTAAGATCTAATGCACCAAAATGAGCACCTATAAGAAGAGATGTACCTTCTCCAAAATAGTTAGGAGCCTTACTTTTAATAACTTGGTATTGTGTTGCAACACTCCCTCCAAACGATTCGTTATTTTTCTCAGTACCTACTACATTTTCTGACCCATCAGAAATATTTTGTTCGATAGCACTTTCCATACCGTGGAAAAGAGTCGCCTTTAAGTGAAACCTGCCACCAAATGCTCCAGCTGTGTCATAACCAATACCGGCTCTGTGACCAAAATTCATAGTTTCATTATGCATTGGTCTTTCCATAAATATCAAATTGTTAGAACTGGTATTTTCATACAATCCTGCTGCTGCTTTTTGGTTACCAAATGTAAGCTTACCAAATCCTTTAATGCTTTTTGAAATAAGAGCATCTTTAAATATAACAGTTCTGTCTGCAAGGTCATCCCCTCCATCAGCAAAGTCAGGTTGGAAAGCAAAACCCCATCCATTTCCAATATCACCTTTTAATGTGAATCTTAGTCTTCTGAATTCTGATCCTAAACCGGCTTCAGTAATTTTTCCTGTTGTTCCATCTGCAAGAGTCCCGTCATAATCAAGAAGGCCTCCGACATCGTACATAATTCTGCCCTTAATCTGAAACTTATATTTTCCGTCAGTGCTTTTGATACGTAAACCTTTGCCTTTTTCAAAGTAAGCCTTACCTTTATCACCTTTGGACATCTGTTCTTTCATTTTTAGTATTTCGTTTTGCAGTGCGTCGATCTGTGCACCAACGTCTTGTGCTTTGGCGTTTGATATCAGACCGCTCATTGCCATGATTGCAATACCTGAGTATAATTTTTTCATAATATTCCCTCGTAAAGTTAAAAAGTTAAGCTAGTAATTTTTTGTTACAACTTTATGACAAACAAGCTTTTAACGAAATTTAAACAAGTTTGTTGCAAAAAAACAACAACAACAATTTATATCAACAAAATAACACTAAATTAAAAGACAATTTTTTAAGAAGATTTGTATTTTTCAAACGTTATAGAAAATGATGACCCTTTGTTAACTTCGGATTGAATATTTAATTGTGCATTATGTCTGTTTAAAATGTGTTTGACAATTGAGAGACCAAGGCCGGTGTGACCAGTATCTCTTGGTCTTGAGGTATCAATTCTATAGAACCTTTTGGTCAGCATTGGAATATTTTGATTTGAAATTCCAATGCCAAAATCTTGCACAAGAAACACTACGGTATTTAGTTTTGTCATTAATTTTATTTGTACAGGTTTCTTGGACTGACTGTGGGTTAAAGCATTTTCTATGATATTAAAAAAAACTTGCTCTAATTCTGATTCATCACCAATAATCTCAGTTTTTCTTTTAGGAATTGAAAACTGATATTTTGTTTTGCTCAAAAACTTTCTTTCTTTACATGTTTTTCGAATATTTTCCAAAATTTCGTTAAGATTAACCTTGCCTTCAGGGGGGATATATTCAATCCTTTCAATTCGTGTAAGAGAAAGGAGATCTTTAACTAACGATGACATTCGGCTAGCTTCATTGAACATAGTTTTAAGGAATTCTTCCTTTTTTGAATTTTTTTTGGGAGACTCATTTATTAAAGTCTCACAGTATCCAATAATTGATGCAATTGGAGTTTTTAATTCATGACTAGCATTTGCTATAAAATCTCTCTGAATATTCTGAATATTGTGTTGAGATGTTTTATCAAATAGTCTGATGAAATTTAATTTATTTTTCCCCAAATCTCTTCTGCCAGAAACCCAAATATTAAAGATTTTTTCCTTTGGATAAATTAAATTCAACTCTTTCTCAACTGGTTTCTTTTGTTTAACAGATTCATCGATAAGCGAGCTTAGTTCTGGTATTCTAATAGCTGAGAAAATATTTTTTTGCTTTGAATCTTCTCCAAAAAAATCAATTGCTTGTTCATTCATTTCAATAATTATGTTGTTTTGGTCAATTATAAGAAGGGGGTCAGGAAAAAATTGAAAAAAATAGTCATAGAAAAAAATTCTCAACCTTGAGAACTTCGATTTTTCATTAAGGTTTTTTATTATTAAATTAAGATTAAAAATTAGCGGTTGAAAAAGATTAAAGAAAAAAACCTTATCCGATCTAACTGCATTCCCTTTAAAATTTTGAATTGATTTACTAATAATCTTCAAATCTTTTATGAAAATTATTAACAAGATTAAGGATACAACAAACAAAAAAAGAAATACAATAATTATGTCTTTATGAACGAACATGAAAATGATTTAATATTTTGTATACTAATTTAAATTAATATGAAATTAAAACAACCTGATATAAAAGGTTTCAATCCATTAGACACATTTAATGAAAAGTCTAAACCTACTCCAATGATGCAACAATATTTGGAGGTAAAATCAAGGCATAAAGAATACTTATTGTTTTATCGAATGGGAGACTTTTACGAGCTTTTTTTTGAGGACGCTATAGAAGCTTCTTCAGCATTAGGCATTGCTCTCACAAAGAGAGGAAAACTAAATAGTAAGGATATTCCAATGTGCGGAGTTCCAGCACATGCATCGCAAAACTATTTATCAAGATTAATAAATCAAGGTTATAAAGTTGCAGTCGCGGAACAGTTGGAAACAAAAGATGATCAAACCACTTCGACAAAAAATAAAAAAATTTTTACAAGAGATGTTGTAAGAATTATTACACCCGGCACAATTTTAGATGATTCTCTTCTTGATTCAAAAATAAACAATCATCTTTTAAGCATTTCAATCATAAAGGGAGATATATCAATATCTTGGTCTGATATGTCAACAGGTGTGATAAAGCTTCAAAGAGTTAATGGAAAGAATTCAATTAACGAGCTGTATGAATTGATAAATAAAATTGCTCCTGAGGAAATAATTATTTCAGATAAAATAGATAAAATAAAATTGCTCGACTCAAAATTTAATTATTTGGAGAAGAAAATTTCAAAAGTTCCTAGCAATTTTTTTGATTTTGAAAGTAATAAATCTAAAATAAAAGAATTTTTTAAGCGATCGTTTATTGAGACACTGGGCGATTTGAGTGATTCAGATATGAGTGCTCTAGGAGCTTTAATACATTATTTGGAGCTTACACAAAAACAAAATATTCCTTTAATAAATAATTTTGAGTTGGTCGATAAAAAAAATTATATGCAAATTGACCATTTTTCAATTAAAAGTCTGGAATTATTAGAAAAAAATGATGGTCAAAAAGACGGTTCTCTTCTTAGCGTTATAGACAAAACTAAAACTGCTTCAGGCGGCAGACTAATCAAAGATTTTTTGAAGGCTCCTCTTATAGATAAAAATGAAATAAAAAGAAGACACCAACTAGTTGACAACTTGATAAGACACTCAGTTGCAACAGAACGAATTATTAATTTTTTGTCGCAACTTTCAGATGTTGAAAGAGCATTATCTAGAATAAGTGCTAATATTAATAATCCAAGAGATCTTTTAATGTTGAAAAACTTCGTGACAAATGCACATGAAATATTTGTGGAGGTACGAGATTTTAAGAGTGAAGAAATGGATCTTCTTTTGCCCAACAATCTTTCATTAGAAAAAGCAATTATTCTAGAAAAAGTCATTTCAAATAATATAACAGAAAATCCTCCAATTAATTTGCATGATGGGGGAGTATTTAAAAAAGGTGTTAATAGTAAACTTGATTCTCTTAGAGACATTAAAAACCTAAAACAAAAAGAAATCCTCAACATGCAAGACGAATATGGCCGACTTACAGAAATCACAAATTTAAAAATAAAGTTCAATAATATTCATGGATATTTCGTTGAGGTAACAAATAAAAATGCGAAAAAAGTAATAAATAATGAGAACTTTAAATTTAATCTAATTCAAAATACTGTAAATAATTCAAGGTTTCAAACAGAAGAACTTAGGAAAGTTTCTGATGAAATACTTAATGCTCAAGAGGAATCAATTATACTTGAAAAAGATCTTTACAGTGAAATTTGTCAGAAAATAAACAATGCAAATAAGGAAATTTATCACATCTCCAAAAAAATTTCGTTCGTAGATGTAATTTCAAGTTTTGCAAGCCTAGCAATAGATAAGAATTACTGTAGACCAAATATTGTTAGTGAAAATAAAATTGAAATAATTGATGGTCGACACCCAGTAGTAGAAGAAAGCTTATTTAAAAATGCGCAAGAATTTACCCCCAATGATTGTGTTATGAATAAAAATAATTTCGCTTGGCTTATGACTGGTCCAAATATGGCAGGTAAAAGTACTTTTCTAAGGCAGACTGCAATCATAATTATTTTAAATCAAATTGGTTCATTTGTGCCAGCAAAGTCGGCTAATCTTGGTGTTTTTGATAAAGTGTTTACTAGAATAGGAGCTTCAGACAACCTGTCCAAGGGTATGTCAACTTTTATGACAGAAATGATAGAGACTTCGAGAATAATCAATGAAGCAACTAAAAACTCACTTGTAATTTTGGATGAGCTTGGAAGAGGCACATCTACAGAAGATGGACTTGCTATAGCGCAAGCCGTTCTGGAGTTTATATTAAAAGAAATAAATTGCTTAACACTTTTTGCAACGCATTATAAACAGCTTTGCTCTCTGTCAAGTGACTATAAATGTCTTGAACTAAAAACACTTCAAATTAAAAAATGGAATGATGATATTATTTTTCTTTATAAAGTAATTGATGGGATATCAGAGGGCTCATTTGGTTTGCATGTTGCTAATATGGCTGGATTAAAAAAACCAATTGTAATTAGATCTAAAGAGATCCTAGATTCATTTGATCCAGAAAAAGATTATAAAGCAACTTCAAAAAAAAATGATGACTTTGATGCAAATGGCAATACTAACGAAAATAAATTCAATGATCTTCAAAACATGTTAGACAGAGTCAATCTTGATGAGGTTAGTCCTAAAGATGCACTAGATATTCTTTATGCTATGAAAAAAAACTTCTAAGATAATGGAAGTAAAGCAAAAAATAATTGATGAAGAATTTCAAACGCTTAAAAAAAGCTTTCTTGCCAAAAGAGAAAAGATAAAAATTAACTTTTTAAAACAAAACAAAGCGATTAATTGCTGTAAAGCTAACTCAAAATTGATTGATGAACTTATTGTCGAAATTTATAAATCCAAAACAAAACACCAAATCGAATCAAATGTCATTTTTTGTATTTGTGCTGTTGGAGGATACGGAAGAGAATTATTGGCCCCTCACTCGGATTTAGACCTACTTTTTTTATTTCAAAACAATGTAAGTGAAGAAAGCAAGAAAAAACTTATAGAGCTTTTTCTATTTCCTTTATGGGATTTAGGTTTAAACATAGGTTATGCGGTCAGAAATGTTGAGGAATCAATAAGATTATCAAGAAAGGATCATGTGATACAAACTTCAATGTTAGACGCAAGGAACATTTGCGGATCGAAGATTTTATTTAATGAATTACAGAAAAACTTTAAAGCAGACATCGTGAAATATGGAGACAAACTATTAAGAAATAAGCTAGATGAGAGAAACAAACGGATAATAGAAGTTGGTTATGACTATTTCAAAAATGAACCAAATTTAAAAGAAAGTGAAGGTTCGCTAAGAGATATCAATTTAATTTTTTGGGGTATAAATATTTTTAAAATGCTCAATGCTAATGACTTTAAAACATCATCAGATTTGTTATCAATCAAAGAAAAAAAAACATTGAGATCTTCATTAGAATTTTTGTTGTTATTAAGATGCCATCTTCACTATTTAAGTGAAAGAGCAAATGATAAGCTATCCTTTGATTTTCAAATCAGTATTTCCAGATTAATTTACAAAATTCCAAAAAAAATTGCTGTTAAAAATCAAAATCTTTATGTGGAGAAAATGATTAAAAATTATTTTAGCAGTATTAGAGACACTAAAAATTTGACAGAAATTTTTACACAAATAATTGATAAATTTCTTAAAAATAAGAGCAAACATCTTGAATTAAAATCCTTAAAAGTAAAACATGAATTCAAACTTGAAGCTTATCTAAAAAAGGTAGATAAAGGAATTGATAATGGAAACGATAGAAGGCTTGCATTCGAGAACATAAACAAGCTCGCAAGAAAAGAAATTTTTACAGAAAAAAATATAAAACTATTTAGAAAAATATTTTTTTCATTGGATAAAAAAAAATTTGTAAATTTATATGAAATAGGAATAGTTTCAAAGTTAATACCTGAATTCTCTAAAATATCTGATCTTCCCCAATTTGATAGATTTCATTCTTTGTCAGTTGGTCAACATACTATAAAAGCGTTAAACATTTTGAAAGATTTGGAAAAAGGTGAAATGGTAAATAAAAATTATTCATTTTCCTTTGATGAAATTAAAAAAAATTTAAATAAAAGGTCTCTTTTTTATGCAGCTCTTTTACATGATATTGGAAAAGGGAAAGGTGGAGAACATAACAAAAAAGGTAAAGAAATTTCAAAAAAAATTGTCTTAAGATTAGGGGAAAATATAACTGTGGCTAAGCAAACTTCAAAACTTGTGTATAATCATTCATTACTTAGTGATGTTGCTTTTAGACAAGACTTTGAAGATCATTCGGTTATTAGACATGTAACAAAGAAAATTAAAAATATTCCTTTTTTAAGATCTTTATTTATTCTTACGGTAACTGATATTTCAGCAGTAGATCAAGGTTTATGGAATAGTTGGAAGGCGACATTACTTAGCAAGCTTTTTTTAAAGATAGAAAAACAAATTAGAAAGCCTGTAAAAGTTACAAGTTTGAACATTAAAATATCAAAAATTCAACAAAATATTGTGAAAAGTTCTAGAAAGATCACAAAGTCCAAGATGTCTGAAATTTCAAAAATCTCCTACCCTAATTATTGGCTTCTGCAGTCTGAGAAAATGATAACTTACCAGATAGAAACATTTCTTCTAAATGAGAATATAAATTTTGATTATGCGATTCGAAAATTTAGTAATACTTCATTTTTTGATATTATTATTGTAACAAAGGACAGGCCAGGTCTATTCTTGAATCTAATATCAATTTTTGTGTCAGAAGATTTATCAATCTATGAATCTAGAATTTTTACATTAGACAATGGGACAGTCATAGATACATTCAAATTATCTTTTAATCAAAATAGAAAATATAGTAAATATGATGCCAAAAATTCTTTAAAATCTTTAAATCAAAAAATTAGGGATTTGGGGAAAGGATTAGAATTTAAATTAAAAGGTGAAATAAAATCAAAAATCAAGTTTCTTGAAAATAAAGCTGATGTTGAAATTGATAACATTTCTTCTGCAACTTATAGTATTTTGATTGTGAAGACAAATAACAGACCTAGGCTTTTGTATGATATTTCGAAAATCCTTTTAAAAAATAAGATTATTATATCAATGGCTAAAATTTCAACTAATGGTGACTTTGTGGAGGATAGTTTTCATTTAAGAAGTGAATACGGCTCAAAGATTCAAAATGAAATAACGATAACAAATTTAAAGACTGAAATCCAAAATAAACTCAATCAAAATTTAAGTAATGCTATTTAAAATAATTTCTATAGTCGGATCTTTAACATTCTTAAGTAGGATACTTGGTTATTTCAGAGATTTACTAATTGCAAGAGTAATTGGAGCCGGTTTGATTTCTGACTGTTTTTTTGTAGCTTTTAAATTACCTAATTTGTTCAGAAGAATTTTAGGAGAAGGTGCAATGAATGCTGCTTTCATACCTGTGGTTTCAGGAGTAAAGACTAAATCAGGTAAAAAAAGTGCTGACGCTTTTTTTTCAAATATTTTTTCATTCCTTTTAGTCGCACTTTTGGTATTTGTTCTCATCTTAGAAATTTTCATGCCATTAATAATTACTCTTATTGCACCTGGTTTTTCGGATAACCCTGAAAAATTTAATCATTCAATTAATTTGACAAGACTTACATTTCCATTTGTTCTTTTTATTTGTTTAACGTCTCTGATGGGAGCTTATTTAAACACACTGGGAAAATTTGCTTCAATGGCTGTCACCCCGATCATTTTAAATTTATCGTTGATTTTTACACTTCTTATTTTTTTTAAATCTGAAAATTTATTTTTAATTTCTTCTACATTAAGTTTTGTTGTCTCAATTGCAGGAATAATTCAAGTCATATGGATGTACTATAATATTCGAAGAAATAAATCTAAGCTTTCTATAAATTTTTCTTTTTTAAAAACATTCAAAAGTAATAAAGAAATAACCAAATTTTTTAAGTTATTGTTGCCAGCAATTTTAGGAAATGGTGCTTATCAAATTAATTTGTTGATTGATATGATTCTTGCATCAACACTTCCAGACGGTTCTATTTCTTTCTTATACTATGCAGATAGGGTAAATCAACTTCCTTTAGGTGTGCTCGGGATTGCAATTGGCACTGCATTGTTACCAGTTTTGTCATCTCAGATTAAAAAAAACCAAAAGAAGGAAGCTGAAAAAAGTATTTCAAAAGCAATAAAATTTGGAATCTTATTTTCAATTCCTGCTTTTTTTGGATTGTTGATTTTTTCAGAAAACATTATCTCATTTCTATTTTTCAGAGGAGCATTTGAATATAAAGATGTTCAAGCAACTAGCTCAGCACTTATAGCATTGTGCTGTGGTTTGCCAGCTTTCATTATGATAAAAATTTTAGTTATTCCATTCTTCGCAAATGAAGATACAAAAACCCCTATAAAAATTTCTTTATTTTGTATGTCAATTAATTTAATACTAAATCTCATCTTAATAAGAGAGTTTCTTCATGTTGGCTTAGCAATTTCAACTTCTGTATCTGCTTGGATAAATTTCATTTTGCTTATTTATATATTAAACAAAAATCTTAACTACTCTTTCGATATTTCAATTTTTAAAGTGTTTTTAAAAGTCTCATTAGCCTCACTAACTATGTCTTATATTGTTTTAAAAACCTATGAGTTTATGATAAATAATTTTGAGATGTATACATTATATAATACAAATTTTATTCTTATTTTATGTATTATTTTTGGAATAATTATTTATTCTGCCCTGATGTATTTATTAGGAATTAAAGAATTAGAGATAAATAAATGGAAAATTCAGAAAAAGTAAATAATTTGGTTTTTTCAGGGGTGCAGCCAACAGGTAATCTTCATCTAGGCAATTATCTCGGGGCAATAAAAAATTGGATTGAACTTCAATCCAACAACAATTGTATTTTTTGTATTGTAGACTTGCATGCTCTTACTACTTCAGATAGTCGCACGCAAATACTTCAAAATACAAGAGAAGTCGCAGCTGCATATATTGCTTCAGGAATAAATCCTAAAAAAACAATAATTTTTGTACAATCAAATGTTACAGGACACAGTGAGCTCGCGTGGATATTGAGTTGCCATACACCAATTGGCTGGCTTAATAGAATGACTCAATTTAAAGATAAAGCAGGAAAAAATAAAGAGAGAGCGCCACTTGGTTTATATTCATATCCAGTATTAATGGCCGCTGATATTCTTCTTTATAAATCAACACATGTGCCTGTTGGAGATGATCAAAAACAACACTTGGAATTATCAAGAGATATTGCACAAGCATTTAATAGATATTATCAAAATGATTTTTTCCCAATTCCTGAACCAATCATTACTGGAAATGCTACAAGGGTCATGAGCCTAAGAGATGGCTTGAAGAAGATGAGTAAATCAGATCCATCAGATCAGTCTAGAATTAATCTTTCGGATAACTCTGTAGAAATGGAAAAAAAAATTCAGAAAGCCAAAACAGATTCTCAACCGTTCCCAGAAAATTTTGAAGGTTTAGATGGCCGGCCCGAAATCAAAAATTTAATAAATATATTTTCTGCATTAAACAATGAATCAGTAGATAAAATAATATCTAATTATGTCGACAAAGATTTTAAAATTTTTAAAAAAGACTTAAGCGATCTTCTTGTGGAAAAAATTTCTTTAATTTCCTCTGAGATGAAGAAGCTTTTAAAAAATGAAGATTATCTTGATTCGATTCTTAAGGATGGAAATCTAAGAGCAAATGAAATGGCAAATAAGAACTTAACAGAATTAAAAAACATAATGGGACTTTTTAAATCATGAGTTTTTATCTTCCGATTGCTGAAATTCAAATAAATTTATTGTTGATTCTTTTTTTTGGTTTTTTAGTAGGATTCATGTCTGGCTTATTTGGAGTTGGTGGAGGATTCTTAATGACACCATTACTAATTTTTATGGGAATCCCACCTGCTACCGCTGTGGGAACAGAGTCGGTTCAAATACTAGGTTCGTCTGTATCAGGCGCTATGGCTCACGGTATAAAAAAAAACATAGATTATGAAATAGGAATTTTCTTACTTATAGGGGGGATTTTTGGGTCAACTGTTGGTGTAATATTATTCAATTTTTTGAAAGAGTCTGGAAATATCGATTTAATAATTAAGTTTTTGTATATTCTTTTTTTAGCAATTATTGGAACTTTAATGTTAGTTGAAAGCACAATATCTCTAGTTAGTGAAAAAAAAATTGAATCTTCTTATAAAAAGAAAACAAGAAGTTTCTTGGACTATCTGCCACTTAAATTGAGGTTTAGACAATCTAAAATCTTTATCTCAATCTTGCTCCCAATTTTTGTTGGAATATTTGTTGGACTATTATCAGCATTCATGGGCGTCGGAGGTGGATTTGTAATGGTTCCTGCAATGATATATCTCTTTGGAATGGGTACAGTTGTGGCAATTGGAACTTCATTATTTCAAATTGTTTTTGTTACACTAAATGTTTCAATTCTTCATGCTACTTTTAACTATTCGGTAGACTTAATATTAGCAATTTTTTTACTTATTGGTGGTGTGATTGGCGCTCAATATGGATCCAAATTTACATCCAGATTTAAAGGAGAACAAATAAGAATCTTACTTGCCTTAATAGTATTAATTGTTTGTGTTATGATGGGTATAGAGTTAGTAAATGAACCAACTGCAAACTCGAGGATCATATTACAAAATGTTTAGAAGAGTATTAATCAAAATCATATTTTTATTTATTGGGATTTTGTTTTTCAAAGAATCTAGCTCTGAGTCATTAATCTTTGATTTATCAGATAGATTTATTGAAATTTCAAAAGATAAAGTTAAGCCAGACTTCACAATTTTTGGATTTACAGATTCTGAAAGTTCTTTAGTTCTAAAAATTAGAGGTCCAAATCAGAAAGTTATTTTACAAAATAAGAAAAAGGTTTTTGGAATGTGGTCATGGAATAAAACTGGAGAATTTGTTTACCCTGGTCTATTTCATTACTATACAAATAAAAATGATGATGAAATCGATTTTGAAGTAAAAAAAGATTTATTTGATAACGTTAAACTTATTGGAGAAGATAACGATAACTTAAAAAGAGATCTAATTAAAAAAAAAATGTCACTTGGTTTGTTTTTGATTAAAAATAATTCATTTGAGATAGTAAATAAAAAATTACCTAACTTTTTTAAAATCCCAGTTAAGCTTCCTAAGAACGCTCCAGAGGGTGATTACACAGTATCATTGAATATAATTGATAGTATAAATAATTTTGAGAGTAAAAAAGTAAAAATACAAGTCTACAAACCCGGTTTAAGTTCATTTATTTTTAAATTTGCTCACAATTTCTCATTTATGTACGGACTCTTTTCTGCTATAATTGCAGTTAGTTTAGGTCTATCAGCAGGTTTAATATTTAGAAAATACTTATGACAGAAAAAGAACTAACATTTCTTGTCGTCCTTGATGATTCAAAGGAAATATTCAATGCGCTAAGGTATGCAGCTCAAAGATCAGCTAGAACAAATGGCAGAGTAGCACTTTTATACACTTTTGAAACACTTGAGTTTAGTCATTGGAAGGCGGTTGAAGACATCGCTGAAAGAGAGTCAAGAGAAGAAGCTGAATCCAAAATTAAAGCATATGAAAATTATGTTCTAACCTTTTCTAATAAAAAACCTAAGAAATTCATAATGAAGGGTGACAGACTAGAATGTATAATAGAGTTTCTGAGTGCAAATAAATTTATTTCAAATTTTGTTTTGGCAGCATCAACCAATAGATCAAGTGGAGACCCTTTGATAAGTGCTTTTACCCTTAAACAAAGTGATAAAATAAAAGTTCCTATAACAATTATTCCTCCACTTTTAACGGAAGAAGAAATTGACAAGTTATCATGATTTCATTATTTTAATGGTATGTTTATACAGACTGAAGAAACTCCAAACCCAGCTACTTTAAAATTTCTTCCTGGAAAGATATTACTAGAGAAAGGAACTCTGGAGTTTAAATCTCCAGAGGACGCCACAACCAACTCTCTTGCCAGCAGGTTATTTGCTGATGTAAATGTTAAAGGTGTTTTTATTGGAAAAGATTTTTTGACTGTGACCAAATCTGAATCAGTAGAGTGGGAAATTTTAAAACCTACTTTATTGTCATCAATTTTAGACTATTTTTCTTCTGGTGGGAAAATTGAAAATTCTGAATTGGAAACTAAACCGAAAGAAAAGAAAATAAAATACACAAAAAAAGATCAAGAAATTGTTAATAAAATTAACGAATTACTTGAAGAAAGAATTAAACCAGCTGTTGCTCAAGACGGAGGTGATATAAACTTTGTTAAACTTCAAAAAGGGATCGTTTTCCTTGAACTTAGAGGTGCTTGCTCTGGATGTCCTAGCTCAACAATAACATTAAAATCTGGAATCGAAAATATGCTTAAATATTATATTCCGGAGATACAATCAGTTGAAGCTATAAACCAATAATGGAAAAAAGTAAGGCAATTAACAGAAACCTCGTGGTTCTTCTGGTTTCATTTATATTTATAAATTTAGCTGTTGGATTTTATAAAAGTTTTTCAACTATAAAAAATATTGGAAACACTTCAATCAGCTTCACAGTTCAAGACAAATCGATGTTAGACTATATGAGCAATGAATCAAAAGTTGATTTCATTGGTAAAGCAAATGAAATGATTGATATTTTTGAGAAATATAATTTTTCTGTTGAGTCCTTCCTAAATGACCAATCATCAAATTTAATTATTTTTTCTAGCTGGCCTAATGATTTTATGAACATAAAGTCGGTCAATAAAAGAAAGAAATTATTTATAAATACATTATTACCAATAATTTTTGTAGAAAATAGAAAAATTCTAGAGGAAAGAAAAAGAATTCTTGATTGGTGGAATCAATCAGGTGGCGATGTCGCGTCTAGAGAATTTTGGCCCAATTGGCTATTTGAACTTAGTGAAAAATATGACTACACAGAATCTAGTATTGGAAGATTATTGATAAGGGTTGATATAGTTCCTCTTTCTTTAGTTCTATCTCAAGCCGCTATTGAAAGTGGATGGGGAAGCTCGCGATATTTAAATGAGGGAAATGCAATTTTTGGACAATATACATTTGACAGTAAAAAAGGTATTAAACCTAGACAAAGAGAAATTGGGAAGAAATTTTTTGTTAAGAAATTTCCTACACTTTCAGAATCAGTAAGATCATATTTAAAAAATATTAATACTCATCTTGCATATGAGGATTTTAGACAAGAAAGACGGAAATTAAGAATGAATGGTGAAAGCTTATCAGGTAACGTATTAGCAAATTTTTTAAAAAATTATTCGGAAAGAAGCCAAGCTTACGTCGATGATTTAAAGCTTCTAATAGAAACAAATAATTTTATGAAGTTTGATAAAACTAATGGACTTTTAAATTAATTTACTCTTTTAATCATTTTTCCATACCAAAGAATTTCTCCTTTCTGATCAATATAAGTACAATTAATTCTATACCTAACTCCACTTTTCAATTTTGAGAGATATAAGGTAACCTTCTCTCCTTCATCTTTCTTTATCATAGCTGCCGAGTTATTTACAAAACAGTTAACTAATTCCGAGGGGAATTTTGTAAGAAAACTAAAATCTAATTTATCTGTATTAACAATTGAGTCATCAAAAGAACTTTCAAATATTTCTAAAGGCTTCGTTTGAATAATCATTTTAAATCTTTTTAAGTTTCCAAATTCATCATTTAAAGCATATCTTGGGAGTCTGTATTTGTTCTGATCTATGTGAATAGGAGCTGAATGTTGAGAAAAAGCAATATCATAATTTAACATTTTTATTACTTCTTCTACGGTTTTGCTACTTTCTCCGTATGGATACGAGAAAATTTTTGGTTGTTTCCCAATTTTTTTTTCAATTTCAATTTGATTTTGTTCTATTTCTTTTTTTAGTGTTAGTATATCCATTCCCACTAGACTTTCATGACTTTTAGAATGGTTAAGAATAAGGCCATTGCTGTTAGAAACTTCTTTTAGCATTGACCAACTCATAAATTCCGACTTTTCCGCACTTGATACGTACTCTGAAGAAACAAAAATACCAAAAGGAAGTTTATTTTTTTTCAGAATTGGAAAACCATTTTGAAAAAATGACCTATAAGCATCATCAATAGTAATGAATACGGTTTTATTAGTAAGACTGATTTCATTTTTTAGATACTTTGAAAGCTCCGTAATTGGAAGAACATTAATATTTTCCTTAACTAAATATTCAATATGTTTTTCAAAAAGTTTCTTCGAAATACTAGTGCTAGGATATCTATCATCACCGATTCTATGATACATTAGTACTGTAATATTTGATTCTTCTGCGTTGGCCTTTATTACTACAAAAAAAAGGAAAATAAAAAAAACCTTTTTAATAACTGATTCAAATGTCATTAACTATAGGGAAGTTTTTGGAGTTAAAGAGTTGGTAATGCCACCATTCATTTCGAAAGAAATCCCAACCAGCATCAGTCATAATACCCAAGAGCATCAATCTGTTTTTATAGGCCTCTTTAGTTATATCTAAACAGCCATGATATGAAAGTCTTGAAAATTCGTCAAATCCAGTGCCCATATCAAGTTCTATATTATTAGAATTTACTAGTGTTATGTCAATTGCGACACCTCTTGAATGAGGAGAACCTTTATCAGGGGGTGCAATAAAATTTGGATCTGGCAAACATTCCCATAACTTTTTTTGGACATAAACAGGTCTGTATGCATCAAATATTTTAATTTTAAGATTTTGTTTTTTTGCTATCTGAACTGCTAAATCTAAATGCTCATAAGCAACTTTATGAATAAAGCATTCATTTGATAAAAACACTTTTTCTTTAGTAAAGTTTTGTGAAGTTGAGTATCTCAAATCAATTAAAACTTCTAATTTTTTTTTGTTTACTTTGACTAGATTTTGATTCATTTTTAGATAAAGAAATATGTTATCATTATCAATTTTTAGTTCAAGTCAAAGAATTTCTGTAGCACTTTATGAAGGAAAATTACTAAAAAGGTTTTTTGAAAAAACAATTAACGGTAAAAAGAATGATTCTATTTTTTTACTAATTAATAAAGTTCTTAATAACAAAATGAATATTAGTAATATTTTTTTTTCAGTAGGACCCGGAAGTTTCACAGCTCTTCGAGCTCTCAAAGCTATTGCTCAGGCAATTGCATTCTCGCATAAAGCTAAAATAATAAATGTAACTGAATTTGAAATTTATTTGTCTTGTCTCGCAAATTACGAAAAAAATATCATAGTTTTCTATGAAAATTTTAATAATAATTTTTTTTATCAGGTATTTAAACATAAAAATAAAGTACACATCTCAGATTCACCTTTTTTAGTAGGAGATTTAGATAAATTACAAAAATTTATAAATGAAGAAAGTAAAAAGAACAAAGATTTTATTTTAGTTTCCAATTCAAATAAATTTTTTTCAAGTTTAAATTGTGGAGGAAAAAATAAAAAAAAAGTTTTTCAACCTTGCGCTAAAAAAATTGCAAACGCTGTTTTTTCTGGATATGGTCAAAATAATAAAAGCTTGATTTATCACCATACATATTATGAATAATTTTTATATTTTACCTTTGAATGAAAATCATTCAAAAGAGATTTTTACGTTACAAGCAAAAAATTTAGGAGATTTCGGAACCAATATTTGGAGAACGGAAGAATTAGAAAATTCAATAAAAAATAACGTTTTCGAGGGATATATATTTACATCAAATAAAAAAATAAACGGATTTTGTTTTTTTAAAAAAATAGACGATTTTATAGAAATTTATTCTATCTTCGTTGTGCCTGAACATAGGAATAAAGGTGTGGCAAAAAATTTTCTAAACTGCTGTTTAAAATATTGCAAAAAAAATAAATTAAAAAAAATTATTTTAGACGTTAATGAGACAAATTTAATTGCTATAAAATTTTATAAAAAACACAATTTTATTTTTAAAGGGAGAAGAAAAAATTATTACAGAAATGAAGATTCTTTCAATGATTCTTTTACAATGTTAAGAATCATTTAATTTTATATTAATTCTATCTCGAAGATCTCATTATTTTTTTCGACAACTTTCAGTTTGAAATTTTTTTTTAAACTATTTGATAAGAGCTCTAAGTCTTTTCTGCCTTTGAGGATAATAATTTTTTTATTACTAATGTTAAGTTTTATAAATTCTTTTGTTTTTAAAAATGTCATAGGGCATTTAAAATTAGTAACATCCAAAACTTTTTTTTTCATTTAACCTCTTATTATGTTATCTTCATTGTGAGAAGATTAATTGCTTACAATTTATGTAAAATAAATAAAATTTAATAAAACTGCAACATTAGGTTGAAAAATTGGAAACATTGCTAGATAAATGCAAAAAACTCGGTCTTAAGTTAACTGAGCAAAGAAAAATTATAGTTAAAGTTCTATCAGACTCTTTAGACCATCCAGATGTTGAGTCTGTACACAAACGAGCGGTTAAAATTGATAAAAAAATTGGTATTGCTACCGTATATAGAACCATTAAGCTTTTTGAAGATAACAATTTGCTTGAAAAGCACGAGTTTAAGGGATATAGCTCAAGGTACGAAACCGTAAGAGAGAACCATCATCATTTAATTGATATTAAAAGTGGTAAAGTAATGGAGTTTAGAAATACGTTAGTTGATGCTATGCAGAAACAAGTTGCAAAAGAGTTGGGTTATAAGTTAATAGATTATAGGTTAGAGTTATATGCTGTTCCTGTTAAAACTAGATCAAAAAAATAAAGCAAACCAAAGTAATTTTTCAAAATTTGAAAAATTAAGAGACTTTTTAAACAAAGTCAGATTAGTTGCAAAAAAGTTATTTTATGTAAAGAAATGGTCAACAAGCAAAATAATTGAAGCTAATTCAAATGTTAATACATCATCAGAAGTAGTTCCAAATTCAAGGTTGATAGACATTGATTTAGGTCGATTTAACTTGAAAATTATCAATGATTCACATCCATTAATTATTCAAGTAAAAGAGTTGAGACAAAAAAGTTTTTTTAAAAATTCTAAAACAAAACAATCCGATTCTGATGAATATGATAAATTTTGTGATCATTTAGTGGTCATTGATAAATCCGTGTCAGATGATTTTGTTGTTGGCACTTACAGACTTTTACTAAAACCAAAATTACTAGTAAAACAAAGATTCTATAGTGAGTCAGAATTTGACATTTCAAACTTATTAGCAAGAAACAATTCTACGTTATTAGAGGCCGGGAGGTCGTGTGTTCATGAACATTATAGAGATGGAAGAATAATTAGGTTATTATGGAGGGGACTTGCAACATACATAATTAATAATCAGGTAGATCTAATTTTTGGTTGTGCAAGCTTTCCATCTTCTAATTATAGATTATTTATAAAACAGCTTTCTTATCTGTATCATTATCATAAAACACCAAAATCTTTGAGTACTAGACCAGTCAAAAAACTCAGAGCAAAATTTAATATCATGAATAAGAATAAAATTGATATGGTGAAAGAATTTAGAAATCTACCGCCACTTATAAAGGCTTACATTAGAGTTGGAGCATGGATAGGTCCCGGTGCTATAGTTGATTCAAAATTTGATACAACTGACGTACTAATCGTATTGAATTCCAAAAAAATATTGAAAAAATATGCTCAACTTTCTTTTGAGAAAATTTATTAATGTTGTATTCACCAATACTTTCATTTTTAAAGCTTATTATCTTAGTTCCATGGATAATAACAATATCATTTTGCCAATTCATTGTATTTTGCTTCGCGAAGCGTTTTTTTTTCGTTTTTTATAAATTTTTATTTTCCGGCATAAGAAAAATATTTGGAATAAAATTAAAGGTATCAGGTGAACAAGAAAAAAAAAAAGTAATGTTTATTTCAAATCACATATCTTATCTGGATATTATTATTTTAGGTTCTTTAGTTAATGCAGTCTTTGTCGCTAAGTCAGATATAAGGAATTGGCCGATTATCAATAAACTTTGTATGCTGGGCAAAACAATCTTTATTGAAAGAGAAAATCGAAGATCTGTAAAGAAACAAGCTGTTTTAATAAAAGAAAATATGGAGAATGGTCTCAATGTAATTTTATTTCCTGAAGGTACCTCTAGTGATGGTTCGAAAGTATTAAGTTTTAAAAGTTCTCTTTTTGAAGTAGTTGATCATAAAGAATTAAGAAATTACAAGTTACAACCAATTTCCATTTCTTACAACAAGCTTGACGGCCTTCCTTTGGTTAAAGCTCACAGACCCTTTCTAGCTTGGTTTGGTGCAATGAATCTGGCACCACACGTCTGGCAGTTTTTAGGACTTGGAACAAGTGAGGTCAACATAAATTTTCACAAATCAGAAAAATTTTCAGTTTTTTTAAACAGAAAAGAAGCTTGCAAGTATTGTTTCGAAAGGATATCAAAACAAGTTAAAAACGACTACCAGCTATTACAGGTTGACAATCAAATAAAATTAAATGAATTTAAATTCTTGTAAAAGGCTAAAAATTATTTAATTAATTATATACATGAATCAATCGTTCTTTATTAAAACCTATGGATGTCAGATGAATGAGTATGACTCTGAAAAACTCAATGATCTACTAGAGTTCAATGGGTATAAAGCGTCAAAAAATTTTGAAGAATCTGATATTGCAATCCTTAACACTTGTCATATTAGAAAAAAAGCGTCAGAGAAGTTATATTCAGATTTAGGGAGGCTTTCGAAATTTAAAGAAAATAAAGAAAAGCTTGGAAAAAGAATGCAAATCATTGTTACTGGTTGCGTAGCTCAGGCAGAGGGTGAGGAAATTTTAAAAAGAAACAAAAGTGTTGACTACATCTTTGGTCCTCAAAGTTTTCATATGCTTCCAAAGATCCTCAAAAAATCAAATAGTGATAAGGTTTACAATGATTTTTTATGTGAGAATAAATTTTCTTCATTAATTCCATCAAAAAGTAGAGAAGTCAGTAAATTAATTACAATTCAAGAAGGGTGTGACAAATTTTGTTCATTTTGTGTAGTTCCTTACACTAGAGGGGCAGAGTTCTCGAGATCGGTTGAAAATATATATGCGGAAGCAATTGCTTTAGTAAAAAATGGTGCAAAAGAACTAACACTTCTTGGCCAAAACGTTAGTTCATACGAGTCTAATGTAATAAAAGATGGGATAAGAAAAAAAATTAAACTTGGTGATTTATGTCAAATTTTGTCTGATATTCAAGGTTTAGAAAGAATTAGATATCTTACGTCTCACCCTATTGATATTGATGGTGATCTGTTAAATCAACACAAAAATAACCCAAAATTAATGCCTTTCTTACATTTACCAATTCAGTCCGGCTCTGATAGAATTTTGAAAAAAATGAACAGAAAGCACAGTAAAAATTTCTATTTAAGTTTGATTGAAAAAATAAAAAAGGAAAAAAAAAATATGGCGTTTTCCTCCGATTTTATTGTTGGTTATCCTGGGGAAACAGATAAAGACTTTCAAGATTCTTTGGAAGTTATCGAAAAGGTTAGATTTGCAAGTTCATATTCATTTAAATATTCGCCAAGACCAGGAACACCCTCTTCTTTAAAAGATAGTTTCATTGATTGTGATGTAGTTGATATGAGACTTAAAGAAATGCAAAGTATTTTAAATAAACATCAAACCGAATTTAATTTATCTTTTATAGATAAAACAGTTGATGTTCTTTTTTCTGGTAAAGGAAAAAAACCTAATCAATATGTAGGCAGAACGCCGCATCTACAGCCTGTTCACGTTCTTTCCTCTAAAAATCTAGTGGGAAAACTCTTGAGCGTGAAACTAGAAGATCTTACGTCTTACTCGTTTCACGGAAGGTTATCTGCATAGAGAAACAATTGACAAAAAAATTAAATAAAAACTTAAATATTTTTTCTAAGACAATATCTTTCAGCGATAATTCTATTTTACCTGTTGTATTTGGAGAACATGACAAATTTCTGAAAATCATTGAGAGTAAATTGTTAGTATCAATTTTTCCTAGAGGAAATTTTCTCAAAGTAAGCGGTCAGGCAAATAAAGTAAAAATAACATGTAGCTTACTTCAAACATTATTTGAAAATGTTAAAAAAAATCATTTTTTGGACGAAGGAGAGGTTCATGGAATGATAAATTTATTTCAAGATACTAAAAGTGGATCACTAGATGGTAATGAAAATATCGAGTCGTTGAATTTTACCGCCGGAAAAAAATTAATAAAGCCAAGATCTAAAAGACAAGTTGAATATTTTAATTTAGTAAGGAAGAAAGACTTAGTTTTTTGTTGCGGCCCAGCTGGAACTGGTAAAACATATTTAGCTGTTGCTTTGGCAGTCTCAATGTTAAAATCTGGACAAATCGAGAAAATAATTTTATCCAGACCTGCTGTTGAGGCTGGAGAAAGACTTGGATTCCTTCCTGGGGACCTGAAAGAAAAAATTGATCCATATTTAAGGCCACTTTATGATGCTTTAAATGATATGTTATCTTTTTCAGAAGTTTTAAAAAAAATAGAAAATGGAATGATTGAAATTGCACCTTTGGCTTTCATGAGAGGTAGAACTTTGTCAAACTCTTTTATCATTCTGGATGAATCCCAAAATACAACTGCAATACAAATGAAAATGTTTTTGACAAGGCTAGGTGAAAATTCCAGAATGATAGTTAATGGTGATTTGTCTCAAGTTGATCTGCCCTCAGGAACTAAATCTGGCCTACGTGAGTCAATCAATATTTTACAAGATATAAAGGATATAGGGTTTATAGAGTTTGAAGAGAGCGATGTAGTAAGAAATCCCTTAGTTTCAAAAATTGTATCTAAATATAATGAATTTGAAAAAATCCAAAGGGTTGGAGAGAAATATAAAAAAAAGTAACCAAAAAATTATTGAAATCCAGTTTAATTGTGAAGGGAGTTTTAAAACAAAAAAAATTAAAAATTTTGTTAAAAAATCTATTGATCAAACTCTTGAAATACTTGAATATAAAAAGAGAAA
>CACFLF010000010.1 GCA_902567115.1 uncultured Alphaproteobacteria bacterium | reverse complement strand
AGATTTTATCAGTTGGAGAGGAAGATGACTTTGAGATTGATCTTATTGAAAATAGTGCCGAAAAATTTGGATTAGAGAAACAAAGTCTTAATGATACAAAAAAAATTGGAAATGAAAGAGCTAAAATTATAAAGGCTATTAGTGTTATTGAAGCTGGAAAGGTTGCATATAACAAATTAAAAGCTTTTGAAAAAACAGTCTTACTTTCTTTAATGTTAACTGAGTGTTCAAGAATTGATGGAAAGATCTCTTCTGATGACCTTGCTTTATTGAAAAATATATTTAGTGATCAATTTAATATTTCAAGTAATGTAATGACTGCTGTTATTGAAAAAAAATTGAATTACTCAATTACAAAGAAGGTTGAACGAGTTGAAGTCTATAGAGAAAAGTATGAGTTAGTTGAATTTCTTTGGGAAAAAATATTATCCAGCGAATCAGAGATTAACGATAGCGAGATGACGTTAATAAGAAAATGGGTGAGAAGACTTGACATATCAGACGTTGAGTCAGAAGGAGCTAGGAAAGAAGTAGAAGCAAACCTCAATCCATAAATTTTATTAAGAGCTAAAAAAGATTTTTGATCTGTTTATTTGAATTGTGTTGTTATTTGACATAATAGAATCTCTTCTTTTATGAATTTCCAGTCTATTTTCAGCCAACACGTGCGAATTATTTTTTGATTTTTCCACAAGTTTGTACATAGTATCTTTATTGTTTTTTTCATTATTTTCAAGCATATGCATAGTTTCTTTATTTTGCTTCCTTATTAACTCATTTGATTCGTAAGTGATTTTTGACTCATCAATTTTCTTCTCTAGAAGTTCCTTATTTCTTTTTATTTGCAACTTATTAAATTCGTAGATCGATTGATTGGTTTCCATAATTTTCGTGTTAATTTCTATTAGTTTTGAATTTATTTCTGCCATTTCATTGCTGATTTCTAAATTTGCAGAATTAACATTTGATTGATGCTTCATGAAGTCAAGTTTTGCTTTGTCTATCTCGACGTCAACAAATTCCTCTTGTAATTCTCCCTCAACTTTAATTTTTGAAATTATTGATTTTCTATTCTCGTAAATTTCATTTGTATTAGTTATAGCCAAATTTGTGTTACCTGCATAAGCCGCAGAATAATTGTTTAAAATCATAGCCCTGTTTTCCTCAATCAAGAGTCTTGATTCTAAGATTAGTTTTTTATTTGAGTTAATATCAGATTCAATTCCAAATATTTTTTTTTGATTATTTTTTTTTTCAGCATTCACATTGTTCACCATTTGTATCTCCATCAATTAAAAAATTAAGTATTAGCTTAATATGGATAAAATACATGATTTTAAGTAAAATCTAAACAAAATCATGCATTAACTATTTACAATAGTTACAAAGAATAAAATTAATAAAATTACAAGAAACAAAATTAGAATTTTTTTACTTTCAGGATTATTGGTTTCGCTTCTTATTATTTTTTTATAAAATTTCATTTCTTCTGATAAATAATCTTGTAAATCAGGAAATTGTTTGAAAAAGGTTTTGATTATTCTGTCTTCACTTTTTGAACCTAAAACTTTTATGAGTTTATTTAAGTAGATTGCATTCTTTCTAAATCCATTTTCTATAAGGATCTTTGAAAATAATTTTATTTTTGTTGAGGTACCAAACTTTCTCTCCAGAAATGCATTGATAAACCTTTCCGTAATTATTTCAAATTTATAAAATTCCTTTGTTTCTAACAAATAGAATTGAAATTGAAAACTTAGTTTCTGGCTATATTTTGATAATTTCTTTTTCTTTTTTTCAAGTTCTGGATAAACTAATAATGCTATTTCCCAATCTTCATCAATATATTTCTTATTAAATACATCCTTGTCCTCGAACTCTTGATCCGAATAATCAAAAGATTTACTCATGTGATAATTTTTCAGTTTTTCATCATAAACTTTTTTTTTTTCTTCATTACTCAGTGTTTCATATGACTCATTGATTTCTCGGATTTTGCGGCTTAAACTTTTTTTGTCTCCTTTATATACGTCTGGATGATAAAGTTTAACTAGTGCTTTATATGCTGCCTCGATAAGTTGTTTTTCTGGAGACGATTCAAAAGAAAGGCCAAGAATATGATAATAATTTTTCACGCTGATAATAAATTAAATTAATATTAACAAATCATGAATATTTATCTTAGGTTTTAGAAAAATTATATTTAAACATAAGATTTATTTTAGACATAATGTGGTGAATATCATATGTCGTAGACTAAAATTTGTGAGTAGTATTTGATTAAAAATTATTGCTAATTTTAATTAAAATATAAATTGTAGTTATGGTAAGTACAGTTTTGTTTTAATTAAATAAGCCTTCTTTTTCAAACTTTTTAAAATATTCGTGCCCAAGAATACTTTTGATTTTTTCGAATGTTAACTTTCTTATGATTTCCTCATTATCCTCGAACATTTTTTGGCAATTATTTGAAGTTTTTCTTGCAATCGCAACATCAATAAATTCATTTTCGACTGCATTCTTAGATCTGATAACTGGATCCATTTTAGCTTTACTACATTTTGAAAGAGTTTTATTTTTTTTTCTTTCAATCTCATCAACCAGAGTCATCAAATCGTTATATGAAAAATCAGGTTGAAAGACTTCAATAAATTGTCCGTTGATTTCAAAGTTTAACTTTAGTTGCTTAACTTCATCTTCAATAGCTGAAAGATAATCATCATTATAAATTAAAATTTTGACCTTTTTGTTTGCTACCTCTTTAGTTATATTCGCAACTTCACTTATCCATCTTGTTCTGCTATTTACTTCGACTCTTATTGATTTTATTTGTTTGAGAAGAATATCAATTTTATGAATATCTTTTATTAAATTTTTATACTCATCAACTAGGTTATCTAAAAGATTTTTTGCTTGAATGGAATAATTTTCATCCACTTTAAACATACCTCCCCAAGATAGTTATTATATTACATTCTTATTAAATTCTATATATATATTATATTTTTTTACTCAATTATTATTTTTCCAACCATTCCCATCTCTGAATGTTTTTTATTAGTTTGAAAATCTTTTACAGAACATATTAAATCATCAAATTCTCCAGTTTTTATTGGAACAAACCACCATTCGACTTCATTATTGGGAAAAACTTCAATTTCGGAAATATTACCTTTCACTTCGGCAACTTTTTTGTCATTTTTATTAATTTGAATTTTTCTAGTAAATATTGATTTTGAAAAATTAGATGATGAAAAATAATGTTTTGATTTACTGGTATTAATAATTTTTAATTTGTAAAGTTTTCCAGTCTTAAAGGTAAGTATATTTGGTGAAAAAAAATGCATTTTTCCAATTTTACCATTTAATTGAACATTCATTTCAATTGGTTTTTGTTTTGTTAAGTCACCAATATTTTTAGATTGTAACGTTTTAGAAGAAATCATATTAGTAATTAGAATATAAATTAAAATGTAAAAATTAATTTTCATTTTTTAAATACCTATCTAGAAATGCGTTTATTAGTGGAACAAAAATTATTATACAAAAAAAAACCACAGGCCAGGCTATTAAAAATCTCTCAAACCACTTTGCCAGAAAATCTTTTTGTAAACCTATTTTTAAAAATACTATGAAAGCAGAAACAAAAGTGCTGGTACAAAATGACATGATTGAGGCAAATATTATTAATCTTTTATTTTTCATCTTATAATATAAATATTTTTACACTCTAAATTTAATTTGCTAATAGCATCGCAAATATCTGTAATCAAAATACATCTTATTAGCATTATATAAAAGATATTTGATAGAATTTGTTTATTTGACTTTCTGTTACAATGTCTTTTTTTATTAAAATTAATAACATAATTGTTGGTGCAACAATTTTTGTTTTGATTTTCCTAAAAAAAAACGAAATTTATTGGATTGCTTTTATAAAATCACCTATTTTGTTTTTAAACTTAAAGAAACCTGATTTAGCATATGGCCAACATAATAAATCATATGAATCGTAAAGATATTTGAGATTAATTTTTTTTTTTTTTTTAGCTCACTCAATTTGTCTTTTTCATAACCAATAGAAGGATATGCCGTTAGTAATTCAGAACCATTAACTAACGAATTTAACTCATCATCGTTATTTATAACTTTGACTTCTATTTTATTTTCTTTAAGCCAATTTATGTATTCCTTAACCGCAGATGATTCAAAATCTTGTTTAATTTTACTATTTTCGGAATATTGGAGTAAATTTAAATATAAAAACTTTGATTTCTCAAATTTTTTTAATAAAGATTCGTCATAAATTAAGTTATTTTGATTTATTAAGTAATAATCAATATTATCAAATTTTTCATTGGAAAAAGAACACTCACTATATTCATAAAATTTGTATTCTTTTGTTTTGTATCTTTTTGCTAAGGTCTGTTTATCTTTAAAGCGAAATTTTGAAAATTTTTCAATATTTTCTTCTCTTGCTAAATAAACTTTGTCTTTTGTATGGAGACCAGATACCCATCTCCATGACAATGTGTTAGACGCAGCATCTGCGTCTAATAGATTTTTATAAAAAAAATCTGCTCCTAATTCCCAGGGAAGGTTTAATGTGAAGATCCATATACTCGCAAACCACATTCTTGAATGATTATGAAGATATCCGGTTTTAGTTAACTCATTTGACCAAAAATCAAAACACTCTATTCCTGTTCTTGAGTTAACAGCTTTTTCATAATCTTTCTCAATATTTGATCCATTGAGATCTTTTTTTAAGGTATTTAAATTATCTATATAATCCTTCCAAACTTCAGGTCTACTTTCTAACCAACCTTTCCAGTAAGTTCTCCAGAAAACTTCTTGAATAAATTTTTCAATTAATTGAAAATTGTATATTTTTAGACAAGATGTGATTACTTCTCTTTCATGAAGGATTCTTCTTTTTATATAAGGTGACAAACAAGATACATTACTTCTGTTTTCAGGACCATTGTCGAAGTTTCTTTGTTTAGAATAGTCTTTTAATCCGTACTCTATAAATTCATCTAGTCTTGATTTTGCAGATAGATAATTGGAAGGAATCATGTTGAAAAAAAAGGCAGCATAACACTGCCTTTTAATTTAGTTTGATTTTGTTTCTTTTGTAGTTTCTGAAGTTTCGTCGCTTGTTTCTTTAATTTCTTTATGTCCACCACTGCAATGTGCGGCTTCAGAGTAATTAGAGAAAAGAAGTGTTGAAATACAAAAGGATAATGCTATTAAAAATTTATTCATATTTATCTCCATATTTTAATATAAATATGTCGTTAGTTTTTCAAAATCAAGCTATTTTGTTGAGGCTGATTTATTTTTTTTTATTTGCATTTTTTTAAACTTGTCAAAAACTTTTTCTTTATTCACTAACATTCCAATTGTCGCACCTGTTATGAAGGCTCCAGCAGTTAATGCTCCTGTAACAAAAGCTGATTTTATTGCAAAGTTAATTAATTTCATACTAAACCCACTCCATGTTGTATATATTATTGTAATCTAATTCTAAACGACTTTATTAGTAAACTTTAATGAAAAAAAAAATACTTTTCAAATATTATAATTTTTTATTACAAGATACTTACAACAGAACACTTAAGCATAACGGATTCACACCTTGTGGAGTATGTTGGAACAGTAAAAAATCACAATACATTCGTTTTGATGTATTAACTTCTTTACTAAATAAGTTTTCATTCAATACTCGACTTAAGATCGCCGACGTTGGTTGCGGTTACGCAGAATTGCTTAATTATTTTACTGAAAAGAACATAATGTTTGAATATGAAGGTTATGACATTAACAAAAAGATGATAAACTACTGCAAAAAAAAATTCTTTAATTTCAATTTTTATTTAAATAATTCCCCAATAAATTATTGTGACGTTTGTGTTATGTCTGGTACTTATAATTATGCTGTAACGGAAAACATTGAATCATGGGAAAGTTATGTTATTCACAATCTTTCAGAATGCCTTAAAAAAAGTAGATTGGGAATAGCTTTCAATCTTCAATTTGAAAAAAACAGAAATATAAGAAACAATATCTATTATACTAATGTTCAGTATATGTTCAGTTTGTTAAAACGTAACTTTAGAAAAATTGAAAAGTATTACTCAAACACATCTTCAAAAGATATTTACTTTTTAATCTATAAAAATTGAAATTTATTTTGTCTTAATGCTTCATAGACTACTATTGAAACTGAATTTGAAAGATTCAAACTCCTACTTCCTTGAATCATTGGAATTGATACTTTTTTTGAATTCTCAAATTCATTTAAAATATGTTTTGGAATACCCTTAGATTCTGAACCAAATATAAAACAATCATTTTTGAAGTATTTTATGTTTGTGTAAGCTTCTTTACCATATTTTGTAACTATGAAATATCTACGAAATAAGTCTTTATTCAAAAAATCAAATATGTTTTCATAAATTGATATTTTTACATCTTTAACGTAATCCATACCAGCTCTTCTAAGAGACTTTTCATTTAAATTAAATCCCATTGGCTTTATCAAGTGCAGACTACAACCAGTATTAGAACACAGTCGAATGATATTACCTGTATTTGGAGGAATCTCTGGGTTAAAAAGAACAATCCCAATTGAGTGCATTATTAAGATTATAGCGAGTTGATCTAAACTAAAAAGTTTTTTAAAACTTTTTTGTAGTTAGATTCAGAGTTAAACCATTGCACAAGATTTCCACCAGTAAATCCTGACATCTTAATGTCAATAAACCATTGTTTAACATCAACGTCCCAACCATAGAAAACATCAAGTTGGACACTTTTTTTGTTAACTGATCTAAAATTTCTAGGCATAATTTTTAAATAGTTATTCTAAAATTAACTGCAATGGAGATTTTGCAAGTTTTAGACCAGAATTTAAATTGAATAAGATTTTTTTCTAATAATTAACTGTTGAGGCAATCTTATCGGTAAATATTATCAAATATTTATTAATTAGTTCCTTTGAATCAGATTTGTTTATTTGTTTGAATTGTTTAATTAGCTCTTTATCCCTCTCCATGTCGTTATTTTTTGTTGTGAGAAGTGAGTCACCGTAAAATATTGAGTTTGCTCCAGACAAAAGACAAAGCATTTGAGTTTCATTTGATAGATATTTTCTTCCTGCTGATAACCTTATTCTTGATTTTGGCATGATAATTCTTGCAGTTGCAATCATAATTATCATTTCCTCCGGTTCAACTATTTTCTGATTTTGTAGAGGTGTCCCTTCAACAGGAACTAACGCATTTATTGGAACACTCTCAGGTTGAGGTTCTAAATTTGCCAATACTCTCAGCATTTCAGCTCTATCGTTCCATGATTCACCCATTCCAATTATTCCCCCTGAACAAACACTAATTCCTGCTTGACGAGCATTCTGAATGGTTTCTAACCTTTCGTCAAAAGTTCGTGTCGTAATAATTTTTTTATAATAATCTGGTGAGGTATCGATATTGTGATTATATGCATCAAGTCCTGCGTCTTTAAGTCTTTCTGCTTGATCTTTCGTAATTGAGCCTAACGTCACGCACGCCTCTAAATCTAGTGATTTGACTTCCTTTATCATTTCTATTACTGCATCTATATCTTTTCCGTCCCTTAACTTCTTCCATGCAGCTCCCATGCAAAATCTATTTGCTCCATTTTTCTTAGCTAATTTTGCAGCTTCTTTTACTTCAGAAACATCTATAAGATTCTCTTTTTTTAGATTTACATTGTAATGAGCTGATTGAGGACAATACTTACAGTCCTCAGGACAACTACCTGTTTTAATTGAAATTAAAGATGCTAGTTGAACATCCCCATCTTCAAAGTTTTTTTTATGAATTTCTCTTGCTTTAAAAATTAATTCATTTAGGGGTAGTGTAAAAAGATTTTTGATTTGTTCAGAGGTGATTTTATTCATTTTTATTCGATTCATAATTTGGAAGAAACATTTCACCAGTACAAAAAAGATACTCTAACCTTACTTTCGAATCAATAGGTCCTTTAATTTCATAAGAAGATTGGTCAATTAAAACATTTGCACCACCTATCAAAATTTCCTGAAAGAAGATAGACATTGAATCCTGATTTGTTTCTCCAGACATAAAAAAATTTTGCTCAGACTTTATTTTTTGAGTAACAATTTTGTTTAGCTCAATGGAAGCTGTAATAATGTTCGCGTTCTCAACTTGATTTTTTGAAATAATTTTAAATTGAGTTAATGTATTATTTCCTTCTGTTTTTTTTACATAGACCATTGCTTCAGTTAAATTATCCTTATGATCAAATATGAAACTTAAACCACATTCCTCTGGAACATTTTTATCCAATTTGATAATTGAATTAACTTTAACTGAAGCTAATGCTATTTTAAAAGAAATGACAAAAATTATCTGAGTTAAGTAAATTTTATTCATATGAACCAGCCAAAATTATATACAATTAATCAAATCAAAGAATCTGAAAATATTTATATAAAAAAAAATTCATTAAACAAGTTATTTGACAATGCAACAACAAAAATAATCACTTTTATAAAAAAAAATTATAAAAAAAAAAAAATTTTATTTGTTTGCGGTCCAGGAAATAATGGAATGGACGGAAAATTAACATATAAAAAATTATCAGATAAATACGATGTTAATATATTCACAATTGACAGAAACCATAAGATAGATTTCAACAAATTAAAAAATTTAATTAACAATACGGAGATAATTTTTGATTGCATTTTCGGAACAGGACTAAACAAAAAAATTCATGGGAATAACAAAAAAATTATAGAATTAATTAATAAATCAAATAAACAAATAGTTGCAATAGATATTCCAAGTGGTTTGAGTGGTGATTCAGGTGAAAGAATGGGTCCATGTATTATAGCTGAAACAACTCTGGCAATGGGTTTTCTTAAACCAGGGTATTTTTTACAACCTGCTAAAGAATTTATAGGGAAATTGGAATTACTTGATTTAGGGTTACCTGTTCCAAATTTTAAACCAAATATTAAACTCATCAAAAAAAAAAATATTAAAAATATTCCTTCTCATAACTCTAACATTAACAAATACGACAAAGGACATGTTTTGGTTATAGGAGGAGAAATGCCTGGTGCCTCAAGACTAGTTGCATACTCTTCAAGAAAAACTGGATGCGGGCTTTCAACAATTTCTGTCGAAGAAAAGAATTTGAAATTTTACTCACAAACTGAACCTGGAACAATCATCAAAATTTTTAAAAAATCTGATTTAAATAATAAGGATGTTTTAGTAATAGGTCCAGGGTTAGGAAAAAGTTTTAAAACAAAAAAATTACTTGAAATTATAGATTCATTTCATGGACCCAAAATTTTAGATGCAGATGCGATAAGTATATTTGAAAATAAAAAAAAACAATTTTCAAAATTTTTAATGAAACAAAAAAACTTTATTTTGACTCCTCACACTGGCGAATTTAAAAGAGTCTTTAATTATTCTAAAAAATTATCAAAATTAAATAATTGCCTTGAAGCATCTAAACTAATTGGTAATTGTGTTTTACTGAAAGGTAATGACAGTGTTATTGCATTTCCAGATGAAAATATATGGATTAATAATTTGGCAAATCAAAATTTAGCAACTGCTGGATCAGGTGACGTTTTATGTGGAATTATTGCTGGACTACTAGCGCAAAAAATGACAATAGAAGATGCTGTACCTGCTTCATTGTATATTCAGAGTAAAATTTCAAAGAGCAAGAAAAATGTTGTTGTAGAGGATTTCATTAGTGAAATACCAGTTGCTATAAATTCTTTAAAAAAATAATAATTGATTTACATTAAATAATGTTGTTTTTTAATAAAAACTATAAGCGGGCGTGGCGGAATTGGTAGACGCGCTAGATTTAGGTTCTAGTGACTTATGTCGTGTGGGTTCAAGTCCCTCCGCCCGTACCAAAAAAATTATGGATATTAAGGAATTAAAAAATACTGATAAGTTGTCAGTCGAGTGGTTAGTCACAATACCTTCTTCTAAGATAAACATTGAATTAGATAAAAAATATTTTGATTTAATGAATAAAGTAAATCTGCCTGGTTTTAGACCAGGAAAGGTTCCAAAAACTATTATAAAAAAAAGATTTGGACAGAGTGTTGTTTCTGAGGTTCTGGATAAAATTATTAATGAAACCCTCACAAATGTTGTAAAAGAAAAAAAACTAAAACCATCAGTTCAGCCAAAAGTTGAGATAAAAAAATACGAAGAAGGAAATGACCTACAATTTAGTGCAAGTTTTCAATTAATGCCTGATATTCCTGATTATGACTTAAAGAGAATTATTGTCGAAAAATCTAAACTCAAGATTTCAAAAAAAGATATTGACAACTCCTTATCTGAGATTGCGGAGAAACATGAACGATTTACCCCTTTAAAAACAAAGAGAAAAACTAAAATCGGTGATCTAGTGTTATTTGATTACGAAGGAAAAATAGATAAAAAAGCATTTAATGGAAGTTCTGGTAAAGACGAAACAGTTGTTTTAGGTTCAAATAAATATATACCTGGTTATGAAGATCAGATGGTCAATTTAGAAATTGGAGAAAACAAAACTATAAAAGTTGTTTTTCCAGATGATTACAGGGAAAAAAAAATTGCTGGAAAAAAAGCTGAATTTGCGCTTAAAATTAAGGATATCCAGGAAAGAGTTAAAAAAATCGAAATTGACGATAAATTAGCTGAGGAGTTGGGTGAAAAAAATTTAGATGAGTTGCGAAAAAAAATAGAAGAAAATATGAATAAAGATTTTGAGAATTTGTCACTTTTAAAAATGAGAAGAGAAGCTACAGAAAAAATGCTTAAAAATTTTGAGTTTCAAATACCTTCAAAAATGATTGACGAAGAATTTAATTTTTTAAAGTCACAGGCTGAAAAAAAAGATCAAAAAGATTCTGAAATAAAGAAACTTGCTAATAGAAGAGTAAAGCTAGGTTTGATAATTAATTCTATTGCTGAAAAAAATGAAATAAAGATAACTGACTCTGACCTTACCCAGGCAGTTGTTGGTGAAGCAAGTAAGTACCCAGGACAAGAAAAGCAGGTCGTCGAATTTTATAAAAGCAATCCAAACCTAATGAACAATCTCAGGGGTGTTGCCTTAGAAGAAAAAGTTATGAAGTACATCGTAAATAGTTGTGAAAAAAAAGAGAAAGAGTGCACAATTGATGAACTTTTTAATTCTGATTTCTTACAAAACGAAAAGAAAATGATATCAAACAAAAAGAAGGAGAAAAAACAATGAGTTCATTAATTCCAATGGTTGTTGAGCAAACTAATAGGGGAGAGAGGTCATATGATATTTTTTCAAGACTGTTAAAAGAAAGAATAATTTTTCTTACAGGAGAAGTACACGATGCTGTTTCCAGCGTTATATGCGCACAATTTCTTTTTCTAGAATCTGAAGATCCCAAGAAAGATATATTCCTATATATAAATTCTCCAGGTGGAGTTGTATCCTCTGGGTTAGCAATATACGATACTATGCAATATATAAGACCTGATGTTTCAACCCTTTGTATAGGACAAGCGGCAAGTATGGGATCTCTTCTATTAACTGCTGGTACTAAAGGAAAGAGATATTGTTTGCCTCATTCCAGAATTATGACACATCAACCTTCTGGCGGTGTTCAGGGACAAGCGTCTGACATTGAAATTCATGCAAAAGAAATTATAAATTTAAAGAAAAGTTTAAACAAAATCTACGAAATACATACTGGTCAATCACTTGGAACAATCGAAAAGATGATGGATAGAGACAATTTCATGAATGCGGATGATGCGAAAAAGTTTGGAATTGTGGATAAAGTTGTGTCAGAGAGACCAGATTTAAAAAAAAAATAAAAATTTAATTTTGGAATAAAGGTTGCAGTATTTAAAATATTTTATAATTATAGAATAATTAATGGTTGATTCAAAAAATAACAAAAATACATTGTTTTGCAGTTTCTGTGGTAAAAGTCAGCATGAAGTTAGAAAACTGATTGCTGGACCAACAGTATTTATTTGCGATGAGTGTGTCGAATTGTGCATGGATATAATAAGGGAAGAAAATAAGGTTGTTACTTCTCCCAAAACAGGTCACGTTGAGACTCCCAAAGAACTTTACAATTTACTAAATGATTATGTTGTTGGTCAAGACGACGCAAAAAAAATTCTTTCAGTTGCAGTCCATAATCATTATAAAAGAATTGACAATGCAACAATAAACTCCGATGTTGAGCTTTCAAAATCTAATATTCTTTTAGTTGGCCCTACAGGGTCAGGGAAGACACTTGTAGCTCAAACACTTGCGAGGATCATTGATGTACCTTTTACAATGGCTGACGCTACAACTCTTACGGAGGCTGGCTATGTTGGAGAAGATGTCGAAAATATAATTTTAAAGCTCCTTCAAGCTGCAGATTATAATGTTGAAAGAGCCCAAAGAGGCATTGTTTATATCGATGAAGTTGATAAAATAAGTAGAAAGTCCGATAACCCCTCAATTACAAGGGATGTGTCAGGAGAGGGTGTCCAACAAGCATTATTAAAAATAATGGAAGGTACAGTTGCTTCTGTCCCACCTCAGGGTGGAAGAAAACATCCTCAGCAAGATTTTCTGCAAGTTGATACTACAAATATACTTTTTATATGTGGTGGAGCTTTTGCCGGTATAGACAAAATTATTTCCAACAGAGGAGACAAATCGAGTATAGGTTTTGAGGCTGAAGTTAAAGACAAATCAGAAAAAGAAATTGGACATATTCTTAAGAAACTTGAAACAGAGGATTTATTAAAGTTTGGTTTGATTCCAGAGTTTGTAGGGAGACTTCCAGTTATTGCAACTTTAGATGATTTGAATGAAGAAAGCTTGATTGAAATATTAACAAAACCCAAAAATGCACTTATTAAACAATATCAAAAATTATTTGCTTTTGAGAATGTTAAGCTTGAGTTTACGGATGAAGCTTTAAACTTAATTGCAAAAAAAGCAATAGAAAGAACCACAGGTGCAAGAGGTTTAAGGTCAATACTTGAAAATATATTATTAGACACTATGTATAATTTACCTGGAATTGAAGGTGTTAACGAGATTGTTGTGAATGCAGAAGTGATTGAAAACAGTTCTAAACCTTTGTATATTTACGACAAATCAAATAAAATAATAAATAAAAAAGCTTAATGACCAATTATAAAGAACCTTTCTGCGTACTGCCATTGAGAGATATCGTTGTATTTCCCAACATGATTGTACCACTTTTCGTTGGTAGATCAAAATCCATCAAAGCCCTAGATTTCTCAGAAAAATTCGAAAAAGAAATTTTTTTAGTTGCTCAGAAAGATGCTAACACTGACGAACCATTATCAGACGATATCTATAAGCACGGTACACTAGCTACAATACTTCAGTTATTGAGGCTCCCAGATGGAACAGTAAAAGTTTTAGTTGAAGGAATTGAAAGAGCAAAAATATCACATTTTTCTGAAAATAAGGATTTTCTTGAAGCTTATCTTGATCCAATCAATACTGCTAACGATACCAGCGATAAAGAAATTAACGCTTTGTCCAGAACAGCAATAAACCAATTTGAGAACTATGTCAAACTTAATAGGAAGGTTCCTCCCGAAATCTTAGTTACTCTTAATCAAATTTCTGATCTCAATAAGCTTGCCGATACAATGGGTGCTCATTTGGGTAACAAGTTATCTGAAAAGCAAGAGTTACTCGAAACAATTTCGATTAAAGAGAGGCTAAATAAAATCATTGAATATATGGATGACGAAATAGGTGTTCTTCAAGTCGAAAAGAAAATCAGAAGTCGTGTAAAAAGGCAAATGGATAAAACTCAAAAGGAATACTACCTGAACGAACAAATGAAAGCCATACAGAAAGAATTAGGAGAATCTAACGATTCTAAAGACGAAATATCTGAAATTGAAGATAAATTAAAAAAAATCAACATGTCCGATGAAGCCAGAGACAAAGTTAAATCAGAAATCAAAAAGCTTAAAAACATGGGCCCAATGTCAGCAGAGGCCACGGTTGTTCGAAATTACTTAGACTGGATAGTTTCATTACCTTGGAATTTTAACATTGAAACAGATATAAATCTTAATAAAGCCCTTAAAATTTTAGATAAAGATCATTTTGGTCTTAAAAAAGTTAAAGACAGAATTATAGAATACCTAGCTGTTCAATCCAGAGTTAAAAAACCTAAAGGTCCAATTTTATGTTTAGTAGGACCACCGGGGGTTGGAAAAACTTCACTCGGCAAATCAATGGCAAAGGCATTGGGAAGACCATTCATTAAAGTTTCGCTCGGAGGAATTAGAGATGAATCTGAAATAAGAGGGCATAGAAGAACATATATTGGTTCAATGCCAGGAAAAATTATTCAAAGCTTAAAAAAATCTAAATATTCTAATCCTTTATTTCTTTTAGACGAGATTGATAAAATTGGTGCGGATTGGCGTGGTGATCCAGCATCAGCTTTGCTCGAAGTTCTTGATCCAGAACAGAATAAGAATTTTAATGATCATTATCTTGAAGTTGACTACGACCTGTCTAACATAATGTTTGTAACAACAGCAAACACTTTAAATATTCCTCAACCTCTTGTAGATAGAATGGAAATTATCAGAATATCTGGTTACACTGAGAACGAAAAAATGAATATTGCATCTAAATATTTATTACCAAAGCAATTAACTGAAAACGGTATTAAAGGTAAAGAAGTCAAAATTTCTGATTCTGCAATTGAAAGCATTATTAGACACTTCACCAGAGAGTCTGGGGTGAGGTCTTTAGAAAGAGAAATATCTAAAATAATAAGAAAAGCGCTTAAAACTATTATAATGAAAAAAAAAAGAGTTGTTTCAATTTCCAAAAACAATATAGATAAATTTTTAGGGGTTAAAAAGTTTAAATACGGCGAGATTGAAAATAAATCCTTAGTTGGTGTTTGTACAGGGCTTGCTTGGACAGAGGTTGGAGGGGAATTATTACAAGTTGAAGCGGTTATAATGCCAGGCAAAGGTAAAGCAATTTATACTGGAAAGCTTGGAGATGTAATGAAAGAATCAGTTCAAGCAGCTCAAAGCTATGTCCATTCTAATGCAGCAAAATTTGGAATTTCTCCTAACCTTTTTGAAAAACATGATATTCATGTACATGTACCAGAGGGCGCTACACCAAAAGATGGTCCATCAGCTGGGATTGCGATGTTTACAACAATCATTTCAGCTTTCACTGGTATTCCAGTCAAAAACAATATCGCGATGACTGGTGAAATAACACTTAGAGGAAGAGTGTTACCAATTGGTGGCCTTAAAGAAAAACTGCTTGCGGCTGTGAGAGGCGGAATTAAGGAAGTTTTAATTCCTAAAGAAAATAAGAAAGACCTTGCCGAAATCGAAGAAAAGGAAATATTAAATAGTATTGAAATTCATTTTGTTGATAGTGCAAATGAGATATTGAAGAAAGCATTTACATCTAAAATCATCCCCTACAAACCTTCAAAAGATAAGATTAAGATACCTGAAAAATCTTTAAATCCTAAGGAAAATACTTTAAGACATTGAAAAATGTGTTTGACTAGGTCTAAAGTTTAGATAGAATTGAAAAATGCATTAATATTGATGCTTTATAATTTTTTAAAGGGGGTCTAGCGTGAATAAAAACGATCTAGTTAACAAAGTTTCGGACCATACAGGTTTAAGTAAAAGTGACAGCGCAAAGGCAGTTGATGCCGTTTTTGATACAATTACTTCGGAACTTAAGGGTGGTGGAGATATCAGACTTGTTGGTTTTGGTACTTTTTTAGTTTCAAAAAGGAAAGCAACTACTGGAAGAAACCCACAAACCGGGGCTTCTATTAATATTCCTGCTGCTAATGTTCCAAAATTTAGACCTGGAAAAAGTTTAAAAGAATCACTCAACTAAAAATAAAATCACATCTTATTTAATGAGATGTGATTTAACATTTGCTTACAATATTCAATACCTCTAACATTTGCTCCTCGTTAATCTTTCCAGTGTTAACATTTCTTGGGCTTGGATGGTAACAAGCTAAAATTTTTAGTTTCTTACTTATAGAATATTCTGCACCATGAATAAATTTGTATAAAGATGGTTTAAGATTAAAAAGTTTTACACAACTTTCAAAAGCAATTTTACCTAATGCCAATATAATTTTTGCATTTTCTAAGTATGAAATCTCTTCGCTTAGATAAACAAAACATTTCTTAAGTTCTTCAGCCTTTGGTTTATCTTCAGGCGGCACACATTTTAATGCAGGCGTCATGTAAACATTTTTAAGAACTAGTCCATCATTTAGATGTATCGAGTAGGGTTGGTTAGATAATTTCGCTTGATGAAGACACTTAAACAAAAAATCAGCCGACTTATCTCCTGTAAAAACCCTTCCAGTTCTATTCCCACCGTGTGCTGCTGGCGCAAGTCCAACTATAATAATTTTTGCATTAGGATCTCCAAATCCTATTACAGGTTTACCCCAGTAGTTATCTTTTATAAATCTTTTAGTTTTTTTAAGTGCCACACTTTCTCTGAAATTTACTAACCTTTGACATTTCACACATTTGATTATTCTTTCATTTAGTGAATTCAAAGATTTATACATAACTGGTTTCTTAACTCTCCATCATTATTATAATTTATAAAGGATTAAAAATTAATTGTTTTAAATTTTATTAAAATAATTTATAAACATACTAAATATGGGCGGTTAGCTCAGCTGGGAGAGCGCCACGTTTACACCGTGGATGTCGGGAGTTCGATCCTCTCACCGCCCACCAGTCTGGGGGTGTAGTTCAGTTGGTTAGAACGCCTGCCTGTCACGCAGGAGGCCGCGGGTTCGAGTCCCGTCACTCCCGCCACCCATTTTCAGTTCTGTCTTTAAAAATTTATTTAATGATGTATTTTAAAAATGTATAATTGTTTAAATGAAAAAAATTAAATTTCTTGCCTATTTATTATTGATTTTATTAGTAACTTTAGTAGATCTTAATTCTCAGGAATTAATTGATTCTGAAGACGAAGATAAGACCGATTTTGCTTCTCCAGGAGACAATAAAGCAGATGAAGATAAAAATGACTTATGCGAAACTTCACCTCAGTCAGATCTTCTAAATTTATTAAACATAAAATTAAAAAAGTTTAATCCAATTCCTGAAGATAGAAGGGGTGGCGAGGTAAGAGGTGGGGGTAATCAACTGACGCCTGAGGAGATAACAACTAATTCTATAAGATTCTATGCAGAACAATTAAAAGATGAGAAACCTGTAAAGATTAGAATAGAAACTTTTACTTCACTGGGCAAAGGACCTTTAACTTCATTGATAGATAGGTCGTCAAAAGTCTTTTTAAAACACCCCACAGAATGTAAGTTTTTTTCATTATATGGAGACCAGATTATAGGTGCTTACGACATGACATTTGATAACATTTTAAGGTTATATGCCAATGCTGTTAATAAAGATAATCAAATTGCTCAAGACTTTATCAGAACCCAATTGGTACCTGCACCAATGTCTTTAGATGAAGCAATTCGATCATTGTATGATGATTATGGATATCAACAGAATATTATTGAATCTCTATTACCAGAGGATGTTAAAAACCTTTTTTTTGGCGAAAATTCACTTGTAAGTATAGCTGATGTTGCAGAATCAAAATTACTTGCCTTTTCATTATTGGGTGGAAAAATTGATAAACTTAAAAATTATGAAATTTTTATTGTTGCCCCAAAATCAAAGAAAGGCTTGTTAGGAAGTAATGAGACGATTGTGATTTCTGGGAGTGGACAAATTTATGAAGTACCTCTACTCAATATACCTTTAGCTCTTAATGTTATGAGATCTTTAGGATTTAATGCAAAAATAGTCTTAATTACTCATCTTCACATCAGTAACGATTCATTTTGTCGTGTAGGTGATGGTGGCTCATGGTATCACTATAAAGGTAAAATAAAGAAAGCAGGTTGTGATTTTCTGTCTAATGCAATAATGGCATTAAGAGAAAAAACACTTACATTGAGCGATGATTATGGAACTTACAAATATAGTATTGATAGAGTTAATGAAATTTTAAAATAATTAACTGTGAAAACTCATAATTTTTATTATATAATAGAAAAGTATGATTATGACAGAATATTTACCTATTTTAGTATTTTTAATCCTTGCCTTTGGTATCTCAATTGGCGCAATTTTTTCATCATTAGTTGTTGGCGAAAGAAACGCTTATGCTGATAAAAACTCAACATATGAGTGTGGTTTTGATCCATTTGACGACTCAAGAAGTCGCTTTGAAGTAAAATTTTACCTCGTAGCCATCTTATTTATTATTTTTGATTTAGAGATAGTTTTTCTCTTTCCTTGGGCTATCGCCTTCAAAGATTTAGGGCTATTTGGTTTCTTGTCAATGATGTTTTTCCTTTTGGTTTTAACAATAGGGTTTGTTTATGAATGGATGGAAGGGGCATTAGATTGGAATTAAAAAAAGTAAACGCTAATAATTTTGATGAATTGAGCAACCAAGTCAGTTCTAATGGTTTCTTAGTCACTAAAGTTAAGGATCTCATTAATTGGGCACGATCTGGTTCTCTATGGCCAATGAGTTTTGGCCTAGCTTGTTGCGCTGTTGAAATGATGCAATCAGCTGCTAGTAGGTATGATTTCGACAGATTTGGTATTGTATTTAGACCAAGCCCTAGACAATCTGATGTTATGATTGTTGCTGGAACACTTACAAATAAAATGGCTCCCGCCTTAAGAAAGGTTTATGATCAAATGCCCGAGCCAAGATGGGTGATTTCAATGGGTAGCTGCGCAAATGGTGGGGGTTATTATCACTATTCATACTCTGTAGTTAGGGGGTGCGATAAAATAGTTCCTGTTGATATTTATGTTCCAGGATGCCCTCCAACTGCTGAAGCATTACTTTACGGAATCCTCCAATTACAAAAGAAAATAATGAGAGACGATAAGATTATAAGAGCATGAAGAATTTGGACGAAAAATATATAAAAGAAATTTATCAATTAATTAAAAGTCTTTTAACATTTTGTAAATATGAACTAACAATAAATAAAGGGGAAATTAATTTAAATTGTTCAGTCAAGGATTTAACAAGAATTCTTTTATTTCTCAAAGATAACCCATCACTAGGTATGGAATGTCTTATTGATATCACTGCTGTTGACTTTCCCGAAAAAAATGCAAGATTTATGGTTGTATATAGTTTATTGAGTATTTCAAAGAACTTTCGTTTGAAGGTTAAGGTTAATGTTTCAGAGGACTCTGCTTTACCCTCCATCAACGAGATTTACTCCTGTGCTGGCTGGTGTGAGAGAGAAATATGGGATTTATTTGGTATTAGGTTTAAAGATCACCCAGATCTTAGAAGATTATTAACAGATTACGATTTTCAAGGGCATCCTTTACGTAAAGATTTTCCTTTAACAGGTTTTACTCAGGTAAAATATGATAATGAACTTAGCAGAATAGTTACAGAACCGGTTAAATTAGATCAAGAGTACAGAAATTTTGACAACCTAAGTCCTTGGGAAGGAATGGGTAGTTATCTCCCTGGGGACGAAAAATCAGATCATAAAAATGACTAAGAGAGAGAATTATTCACTTAATTTTGGCCCTCAGCATCCAGCCGCTCACGGCGTTCTTCGTTTAGTTTTAGAGCTTGATGGGGAAGTAGTAGAAAGAGCAGACCCCCATATTGGACTACTTCATAGAGGAACAGAAAAATTGATAGAAAACAAAACTTATATTCAAGCCTTACCATATTTTGATAGACTTGATTATGTATCTCCAATGTGTCAAGAGCATGCTTACTCTCTTGCCATTGAAAAACTTTTAGATATAGATGTTCCTCCCAGAGGACAGTTTATTCGAGTAATGTTTTCAGAAGTCACAAGAATTCTTAATCATATTTTAAATTTAACAACATTTGCATTAGATGTTGGCGCGATGACACCATTCTTATGGTTGTTTGAAGAGAGAGAGGTTATGATGGAGTTTTACGAAAGAGTCTCTGGCTCGAGACTGCATTCTGCCTACTTTCGACCAGGAGGTGTACACAGAGATTTACCTGATGGTTTGGTCGAAGACATAGCAAGTTTTTGTGATAGATTTCCAAAAAAAATTGATGATTTAGAGAAACTATTAGAAACTAACAGAATTTTTAGACAAAGAAGTGTTGACATTGGCAAAATAAATAAGGAAGAAGCTTTAAATAAAGGTTTTTCTGGGCCTTGTCTTAGAGCTTCTGGTGTTGAATGGGATTTAAGAAGAAATCAGCCCTATGATTGCTATTCTGAATTAGATTTTAAGATACCCATCGGAACCAACGGTGATTGTTTTGAGAGATTTCTCGTAAGAGTTGAAGAAATGAGGCAGTCCATAGTTATTATAAAACAATGTCTTAAGAAACTTCCTGTTGGTCCTTCGATTTCCGATGATCCAAGAATAGTTCCTCCAAAGAGAAACCAAATGAAATCTTCAATGGAATCCTTGATTAACCACTTTAAGTTATTTACTGAAGGTTTTCATGTTCCAAACGGTGAAACCTACACTTGCGTTGAAGCTCCCAAAGGTGAATTTGGAGTTTATCTTATATCTGACGGAACTAACAAACCGTATAGGTGTAAAATCAGAGCTCCAGGTTTTGCTTTCCTTCAATCTACAGAGTTTTTATCAAAAGGTCATATGCTTTCTGATCTTGTTGCAATTATTGGAAGCCTAGATATTGTTTTTGGAGAGATTGACAGATGAGTACAAGCAAATTTAAGATTATTGCCGAAGAACAAAGTCAACCATTGACGTTCAACTTTAGTAGTGAAAATCTTACCAAAGCAAAAAAAATTATCAAAATGTACCCTAGTAATTTTAAAGAAAGTTCAATAATGCCCCTCTTATCTATTGCGCAAGCACAAAATCATGGCTGGCTTCCAAAAAAAGCAATTGAATATGTTTCTAACTTCATAGAAGTTCCTGAAATCAAAGTACTTGAAATAGCAACATTCTATTCTATGTATAATCTGTCACCTGTTGGAAAATTTCACATCGAAGTTTGCACAACAACACCTTGTATGTTAAGAGGGTCTGATCCAATGCTTGATTTATGTAAAAAAAAATTTGGACTTGAAATTGGGGGAATAACTGAAGACGGTTTATTTTCTCTAGGACGTGTTGAATGTCTCGGGGCATGTGTTAACGCACCTGTCGTTAAAATAAATGAGAATTATTATGAAGATCTAGACTCGGAAAGCTTGAATAAACTTCTTGATGGTCTCAAAATGAACAAAAAAGTAAAAATTGGTCCTCAATCAAAAAGGAAAGGGTCCGAACCGGTAAAATAATTATGAAAAAAGAAAACATCATTTTTTCAAACCTTTATGGTAAGCATGACGAATCAATTAAAGGTGCCCTTAAAAGAGGCGATTGGAAAAACATAAGTAAAATCCTAAAGTTAGACAAGCAAGATATTATCAATAAGATAAAAGATTCCGGTCTCAGAGGCAGAGGTGGTGCAGGTTTTTCGACAGGAATGAAGTGGGACTTCATGCCTAAAATATCGGGTAGGCAGCATTATCTTGTGATTAACGCTGATGAAGGAGAACCTGGAACTTGTAAAGATAGAGATATAATAAGAAATGAACCTCACAAATTAGTCGAAGGATGTTTAATTTCAGGTTATGCAATTGGAGCTGATAAATGTTACATTTATATTAGAGGTGAGTTTTATAATGAAGCAAAAATCTTACAAACGGCAATTGACGATGCATATTCAAAAGGTTTTTTAGGCAAAAACATCTTTGGACTAAAAATTAATTTCGATATCTATATTCACTACGGATCTGGAGCATACGTATGTGGTGAAGAAACTGCTCTTATAGAGAGTCTTGAAGGAAAAAAAGGTCAACCCAGATTAAAACCTCCCTTTCCCGCAAACGTAGGTGTTTTTGGCAAACCAACCACTGTTAACAACGTTGAAACAATTGCTGTTGTTCCAACAATCCTTAGAAGAGGCCCTGAATGGTTTTCAAAACTCGGAAGGAAAAATAACACTGGCTCTAAAATCTTCTGCATTTCTGGCCAGGTAAATAAACCCTGTAATGTTGAAGAAGAACTGGGCGTTCCTCTCAAATATCTTATTCAAAAATATGCTGGAGATGTTATAGGTGGTTGGGACAATCTTTTGGCTGTAATCCCTGGTGGTTCTTCAGTTCCACTTTTACCAAAGTCAGAATGTGAAAATGTCCTTATGGACTTTGATTCACTCAAAAATGCTGGCTCTGGGCTTGGAACCGGGGGTATAATTGTAATGAACAAACAAACCGACGTAGTTAGTGCAATTGCAAGACTTGCAGAGTTTTACAAACACGAGTCTTGCGGGCAGTGTACCCCTTGTAGAGAGGGAACAGGATGGCTTATGAGGGTAATGAAAAGGTTAGAAAATAACGAATGTTCACTTGAAGAAGTCCAAATGCTCGAAGAAGTTACACACCAAATCGAAGGACATACCATATGTGCACTTGGAGATGCAGCGGCATGGCCAATTCAAGGTTTACTCAAACACTTTAAAAAGGATATCTTACAAAGAATTCAAAAGAAAAATGTAGCATGAGATGCCAAAAATTTTTATAAATGAAAAACCTATAAAGGTAGATGATGGTATAACTGTTCTTCAAGCATGTGAAATTGCAGGAATAGAGATACCGCGGTTCTGTTATCATGAAAGGTTGTCAATTGCAGGAAACTGCAGAATGTGCCTTGTGGAAATGGAAAACTCTTTAAAACCAGTAGCATCTTGTGCGATGCCAGTAGCGGAAGGCATGAAGATTAAAACGAACACCAAAATGGTTGAAAAAGCGAGAAAAGGAGTAATGGAATTCTTGCTTATCAACCATCCATTGGACTGCCCAATTTGTGATCAAGGTGGAGAATGTGATTTACAAGATCAAGCCATGGCCTACGGAAAAGGGTTTAGCAGATTTGTTGAAAAAAAAAGGGCTGTAAAAGACAAACATTTAGGGCCTTTAATTAAAACGCATATGACCAGATGCATTCACTGCACCAGATGTGTTCGTTTTTCAGAGGAAGTGGCTGGTAATAGTCAACTAGGTACTATCGGAAGAGGAGAGGATACCGAGATAACAAGTTATTTAGAAAAAACGATCGATTCTGAGTTATCAGGAAATGTAATTGATCTTTGTCCAGTTGGTGCACTTACATCCAAGCCATATGCTTTTGTTGCGAGGCCTTGGGAATTAAAAAAAACAAATAGTATTGATGTTTTCGACGCAGTTGGAAGTAACATAAGACTCGATTCCAAAGGAGATAAAATATTGAGGGTTCTTCCAAGAATTAATGAAGATATAAATGAAGAATGGATTTCTGATAAAACTAGATTTGCGTATGACGGTTTAAATCATCAAAGAATCGACAGATTCTATGTGCGTGACAGTAATGGCGATATTCAGGAAAGTTCTGAAGAAACTGTTCTTAAGCTCTTAAAATCAAAGTTTTCTGAAACAGATAAGAAGAAAATTTTCTCTTTTTGCGGGAACCTAGTAGATTGTGAATCAATATTTTCTTTCAAATCTTTCCTCAAAAAAATTAATTCTAATAATTTTGACTGTAGACAAGATAATTCTTTTTTTATTCCTAAAAAAAGATCATCTTATCTTTTTAATAGTACTATCTCTGGAATAGACGATTCAGATTTATGCGTTATAGTTGGTTCGGATCTAAGAAAAGAAGCTCCAATTATTGGAGCGAGATTAAGAAAAAAGTCATTAGAGAAAGACAATAATTACCCAGTAATAAGAATCGGATATAAATACGATCTTTCCATAAATACAATAGAACTAGGAAATAGTTATTCTTCAATTCTTAATCTACAAAAAAATATGTATAAAAAATTAATATCCAAAGCAAAAAAACCCTTATTTATTATTGGACAAGGTCCTCTATGTTCACCCGAGGGTGAAGAGATATTCAATTATATACTTTCGATTCATAACAGTTTAGTAAAGGATGTTTCTTGGAACGGTTTTAATATACTTCAAAATTATTCAGGTAGAGTAGGTGCTTTGGATTTGGAATTTTATAACAACAAAACTACTAAAAGAAATAACATTAAAGATATTTACAATGGAAATTATAAAGTTTTATATTTATTTGATGCCGACGAAATTGATTTTAGTAAAATTCCAGAAGATACATTTGTAATTTATCATGGGCATCATGGCGATAAAGCGGTAAGCAGAGCAGATGTAATCATACCTATGCCTTGTTTTACCGAAAAAGAAGGTATTTATGTCAACCTTGAGGGCCGTGTACAAATTAGTAGACAGATCAAGATGCCAATAAGTGATGTTGAACATTCTTGGGAATTTTTTAATAAGTTGTTAATCGAAATGGGTATCGAAAGAGACTATAATTCGCTTCAAGAACTAAGAAATTTAATGTTCAATCAGTATCCAAATTTAATGAAGATAAATGAATGCAAATCAGAGAAAATGTTTAAGGTGAGATCTGTTAAAAGAAGCTTTAGCAAAAATGATATTTTATCAAATATTTCAAATTTTTACATGACTGATTCGGTAAGTAGAAATTCTCCTACCATGTCTTCATGTTCTCTAGAGATAAATAATAATATTTAAAATTTTAATGTGATGACAATTGATATACTAATAATAATTTTTAAAATTATGTTAATTATTGTTCCACTTTTACTATTTATTGCATATCTAACATATTTTGAAAGAAAAGTTATAGGTGCTATGCAACTTAGAAAAGGTCCTAATGTTGTAGGCCCATTTGGACTATTACAACCCATTGCAGATGGAATAAAATTACTTACCAAAGAAACCATTTTTCCTGATAATTCGAGTAAATTTTTATTTATTTTCTCACCTGTCTTAACTTTTGCGCTCGCACTTATCGCATGGGCAGTGATACCTGTGGATTATAAAGTTGTTCTTTCAGATATAAATGTTGGGTTAATGTATATTTTCGCTATATCTTCCCTTGGCATTTATGGAATTATTGTTGCTGGTTGGTCCAGTAATTCAAGGTACGCTTTTCTTGGTAGTTTACGGTCAGCTGCACAAATGATTTCTTATGAAGTTTCAATTGGATTAATAATAATTTCTGTTTTACTTTCATCAGGTAGCCTAAATCTAACTGACATTGTGTTGAGTCAGCAGAATATGTGGTATGTTATTCCTCATTTTCCAATGTTTATTATTTTCTTTATATCTACCCTTGCCGAAACTAATAGGGCTCCGTTTGATCTTCCAGAAGCAGAATCAGAGCTAGTTGCAGGTTACAATGTTGAATACTCATCAATGTCATTTGGTTTATTTTTCTTAGGAGAGTATGGAAATATGATTTTGATGAGTTCAATGTCAACTATACTTTTTCTTGGTGGTTGGTTACCTCCCTTTGAATCTCAATACTTTGATTTAATTCCAGGGTATTTGTGGTTTTTAATGAAAGTTATATCATTGTTGTTTGTCTTTTTGTGGGTAAGAGCGACTTTACCAAGATATAGATATGACCAGTTAATGACATTAGGTTGGAAGTTATTTCTTCCCTTGTCACTTCTATGGATTATAATAACGTCGTCATTTATGTTTTTTTTTGAATATGTCTAAAATTAGAAAAATAATATTTATAATTAAAGAATTCTTTCTCGTTGAAATCGTATCAGGATTATTTTTAACTCTAAAGTATTTTTTTAAACCAAAAGTTACAATTAATTATCCATTTGAAAAAGGATTCTTGAGTTCACGTTTTAGAGGTGAGCATGTTTTAAGAAGATACGAGTCAGGTGAAGAAAGATGTATTGCATGTAAACTATGTGAAGCAGTTTGTCCTGCACAAGCCATAACTATAGAAGCTGAACCGAGACTAGACGGTTCCAGGCGCACAACAAGATATGATATTGATATGACAAAATGCATTTATTGTGGTTATTGCCAAGAATCGTGTCCGGTCGATGCTATTGTAGAAGGCCCTAATTATGAATTTGCAACTGAAACACGCGAGGAGCTAATTTATGATAAAGAAAAATTATTAGAGAATGGTGATAAGTGGGAAATAGAAATTGCCAAGAATCTAGAAAAAGAATCCAAATATTTATGACCTCAACATTATTTTATATTTTTTCGACTATAACAATCTTATCTAGCTTCTTTGTAGTTTTTTCTTCAAATCCAGTTCACTCAGTCCTTTTTTTAATATTTTCCTTTTTCAATGTGGCAATAATTTTTTTGTTGTCAAATGCCGAATTTCTAGCCATGACATTAGTTATAGTCTACGTTGGTGCCGTTGCTGTCCTTTTTTTATTTGTAGTAATGATGCTTAATATTAATGAAGTATTAGTTAAAGAGGGTTTTTTAAAGTATTTCCCTCTTGGATTACTCCTAATGTCTGTGTTTTTAACAGAATTAATTGTAGTTTTTAAAGATCTAGAGTTTTTTAGTAGTAATAATTCAGGAATAAGTATAAGTAATTTATTGAATCAAGGTCACGAAAATACAAAATCGTTAGGACTTTTTTTATATACTGATTTTTTCATTATTTTTCAGATCTCAGGTTATTTACTGTTAGTTGCCATGATAGGTGCTATTGTTCTTGCACATGATAATAAGTTAAGTTTAAAATCACAAAATATTTTAAAGCAAAAACAAGTAAAAAAAGATGATATAATTAAACTAAAGTAATTTAATGACCTCCTCAAATTATTTAATCTTATCTGCAATAATATTTTCAATTGGTTTTCTTGGAATTTTTATAAACAGAAAAAATATAATATCTATTTTAATGTCAATAGAACTTATGCTTCTTGCCACTAATATAAACTTTGTCGGATTTTCAAATACGCTAGACGATTTATTTGGACAAATATTTGCATTGTTTGTTTTGGTAGTTGCTGCAGCTGAGGCAGCTATTGGTCTGGCCATATTAACAATATTTTTTAAAAAATCTGGATCGATAAGCATTGATACAATTAATAAATTAAAAGGATAAATATTTGTTTGTATTATCAATATTTCTTCCGTTGCTTAGTTATTTTGTTTGTGTATTTTTAAACAATTTTGTAAAGGAAAAAATCTTAAATTTTGTTTCATGCTCGTTAATGGTTTTTTCTACGATCTCTTCAATTATTTCATTGATTTTTTTCAATTTAGAGGGTGATAAAAGTTTTGTATTAACAAACTGGATTTCTTCAGGAAGTTTGAATGTTGATTGGTCGTTAAATCTAAATCTTTTGACCGTAACAATGATTATAATGGTAAATTTTGTCTCCACAATAATCCATGTCTACTCTGTCGGTTATATGTCAAAAGATCCTCGTAGAATAATTTTTATGGGATATCTTGGTTTGTTCACTTTTTTTATGCTTTTTCTTGTTTCTTCATCAAATTTGATTCAACTTTTTGTTGGTTGGGAAGGCGTTGGATTGACCTCCTACTTGCTAATTGGTTTTTGGAGCCACAAAGACGAAGCAAACAAGGCATCTTTAAAAGCTTTTGTTGCAAATAGGGTAGGCGATTTTGGTTTATTAATTTCTTTATTCACAATTTTTATTGTATTTGGGACAATAAATATTAATGAAATTTTATTATTGGTGAATTCTCATAGTCAATCTTATTTCAATTTTTTTGGATTTCAGATTCATTCTATTACCCTCATTGTAGTCACAATGTTTGTCGGTTGTATGGGAAAGTCTGCTCAATTTGGGCTGCATGTATGGCTTCCAGATGCCATGGAGGGTCCGACACCAGTTTCAGCACTTATTCATGCAGCAACAATGGTGACAGCTGGCGTTTTCCTTTTAATACTAATGTCACCACTAATTGAGACCTCTAAGTTTTCGCAAAATTTAATTCTTTTTGTTGGGACAATAACATGTTTATTTGCTTCTTGTGTTGCAGTTTTTCAAAATGATATAAAACGTATTATTGCTTATTCAA
>CACFLF010000009.1 GCA_902567115.1 uncultured Alphaproteobacteria bacterium | reverse complement strand
GAAATGGTAAGTTTGGTTACTCAAATGCAAAAAAGATGGGCAGACATTGTTATTGAAATTGGACAAGAATATAAAAAAAAAAACAATGTAGATAATTTAACATTAGAGTTGATGCAAAAAATATATGCTTTTGATTATTGTGATGTTTTGTTCAAACCTACTTTGGCGAAGGTAGATCAATTTAGATCATCAAAAGAAGAGTTTTTGTCATACTTTTTAGGCCAAAATAATATGTGCAAAGAGGACAGCGGGTTTGCAATTAAAAATTGGAAATCGATAGAATTTAATAACTACAAGATCACAGAGTACAATAATTACTTACTTTCTATGGGGAATTATTTTTTTAAAGATCAGGAAAATGAAATACTTAAAGTTGAATATACTTTTGGATTTATAAAGATAAATAATAATGAGTTAAGGATCAACCTTCATCACTCATCTCTACCTTACGGAGGATGACCTAGTTGAAAGTGAATTCAAAAAATTTTAAATTTTGCTAGAACACAATTATTTTTAAAAATGAATAAAGGACTTGTAACAAATATCACCACGCTGTTAATAACTATATATGGAACAGTTTCTCCATTCTATTCTGCAGAAATTTTTATGGCGGGTTTATTCGGATTATCAGGTGGATTGACTAACTGGCTTGCAGTTCATATGCTTTTTGAGAAAGTTCCACTTCTTATTGGCTCCGGTGTTATTCCGCTGAGATTTAAAGAGTTCAAGGAAGGAATAAAAAACTTAATTATGCATGAGTTTTTTTCTTCCAAAGCTTTAGAGAATTTTTCATCAACAAAAAATCTCCCTGTAGATGAAATTTTAAATAAAATAAACTATGACGAGATCTATCTTAAGCTTATCGAAGCGATAAAAGAATCATCATTAGGATCTATGCTTCAAATGGTTGGGGGGGAAAAAGCTTTAGAACCTTTAAAGGAACCATTAAAAACTAAAATTAAAGAAACAATAGATGAATTAAAAAATAAAAATTTTGCCAATAGTTCACTTTCTGAAGATTTTAAAAGTGAAGTTGAGTTCATAATTGACTCAAGGTTGAATGAATTAAGCCCAGAACAAGTAAAGTTTATAATAAAAGATATTATTCACAAACATCTTGGATGGCTAGTTGTATGGGGAGGAGTATTTGGATTTTTGATTGGACTTATTTTAGGCTTTCTTGGAGGTTTAAATTGAAAAAGACATTTTTTAATTTTAATAATACATACCATAAATTACCAAAAACTTTTTATCAAGAAATCAAACCAAAACCAGTATCAAATCCAAAATTAATAGAATTCAATTTTGAACTTTCAAAATTCCTGAACGTTAATAATTCTGTTGCCGACCAAGATCAAGGCAAACTTATTTTCTCAGGGAATAATTTACCCTCAGGAGCCAAACCAATCGCAATGGTCTATGCTGGGCATCAGTTTGGAAATTTTGTGCCACAACTAGGTGATGGAAGAGCGATTTTACTTGGCGAACAGATTGCAAAAAATGGAGAAAGATTTGATATACAACTTAAAGGATCAGGGAGAACTGCTTTCTCTAGACAAGGAGATGGAAGATCTCCACTCGGGCCTGTTATAAGAGAGTATATCCTTAGTGAATCATTGCATTATCTTGGAATAAAGAGTACACGTTCATTAGCAATGGTAAGTACTGGAGAAACTGTTCTGAGAGAGGAGCCTTTGAAAGGAGGAATTTTAACCAGAGTTGCTTCAAGTCATATAAGAATTGGAACATTTGAATTTTTCTTTTTTAAAGAGGATTTTTCTTCTCTGAAAAAATTAGCTGATTATTCAATTACAAGACATTTTGCAAGAAAAAACAAAAATAAACCTTACGAATATCTTTTAAAAAGTGTAATTAAGTTACAAGCCGAATTAGTAGCAAAATGGATGAGTGTGGGCTTTATTCATGGAGTAATGAATACAGATAATACTTCTATAAGCGGAGAGACAATAGACTTTGGCCCATGCGCGTTTATGGATGAATACCATCCGACTAGAGTCTTTAGTTATATTGATCAAAATGGAAGATATTCTTATATTAATCAAGGTAAAATAATGTTGTGGAACCTATCTAAGTTTGCAGAATGCCTTATACCTCTCTTAGACAATAATTTTAAAACTGCCAAAAAAAAAGCCATTAATTGTTTAGAAATCTATCCAAAATATTTTGAGGAATGTTGGTTAGATGAAATGAGAAAAAAATTAGGATTTAAAAAAAAAATAAAAGATGATCATATTTTGATAAACGATTTTTTTAAAATAATGCAAAAAAATAATATGGATTTTACGTTATCTTTCAGAAATCTTTCAAAAATTACTTCCTCCAAAATAAACAGTTTTTTTGAAAAAGAATTGAAAGCATCAAAAGAAACAAAAAATTGGTTTGAAAAATGGAATAAAAGGCTTGAGACTGAAAATTCATCAAGGTTAATTATTTCAAAAAAAATGTTAAAAATAAACCCAATTTATATTCCAAGAAATCACTTGGTAGAGTCCGTAATACATCAAGCTATGCAAGAAAATAATTTTTCAAAGATGAGGGAACTTTTAGAATTGGTTCGAGAACCATTCAAAGAAAAAAAATCAAAAAACTCCTACTGCCTGCCTCCAAAACCAGATGAGGTAATTACAAATACTTTCTGTGGAACTTAAATAACTGAGAATCCAAATTTTTTGCTTTGATTTAAAATTTGGTCTTCTGCTTCAAGCCAAAGTGGAATAGCTTCATCCAAAGTTTTATACCCTTTTTCAGTTAATTTCATTACTTTTTTTCTTGAGTCCTTTGATTTTATTTGTTTAATAAGTCCATCTTTAAGCAGAATATTTAAACCTCTTGTTAGAGTTGTTCTGTCCATAGATAGTTCTTCTGAAAGTGAAATCAAAGTCTTATTTTCAGTTGTTGCTATAAATGATAGTATAGTGAATTGAGTTATTCTAATGCCCACCGATTTTAATTTTTTATCGTAAAACTGAGTAGTTAATCGTGAAGCTTTTCTCATTTTAAAGCATTTACAACTTGTTAGTTGTCTATATTTAAATGATTTAGTTCTTTCCATATATATTTAAAAATTTAGTTATAAATAATTCATAATTTAGCATTCATCATCTAATGCGAATCTAAATCTTTTTTAATATCCTCATGGTCTCCAATTACAATATGATTTTTACTTTTTGTTACAAATCTCTCAAGAAGTGGAATAAAGGCAAGAGGGATTAAACCGCCAATTACAATTCCTAAAATCATGCTTCTAATGTGCGGATCAAGATAACTAGCAATTACATCAGCAATTATATGAGATAGTGCAGCTCCAAATATTCCAGCAACATAACCGTTAGAAATAATTTTTAGAAACCTATTTATACTGAAAGCTGAATAATATCCAACCAACATAATACTTACATGCACAAATCCAAATATAAGGCCTCTTAGGTTTGCAGTAGTTTCACTGAATAAATTTTCTAACAAATGTTCCATTAACTCTATTTTTTAATACCAAATTAATAAGAATATTTAACTAGTTTTATTTTTTTAAGTAAATTAATTTATTACTAAATGATAAATAAAATTGACTTTGAGAAAAATTTTCAGATACAGTTTAAAATGCCCTTTTTTATTTTTCTTCTTTTTCTTCTAAATTTTGGAATGGTATCAAATGCCAACGAACTAATATTAGTCTGTAAAATGAATTATGGAATATCAGGTGAGAACGACGAAACTGATATCGAGTTTAAAAATTTGAGTATTATAGACGAAGATCTAGTGGTATTCTTAAATATTGAAAAAAAATGGTTATCCGTTGAAAGTGAAAGAGATTTTCTAGAGAGTGGTGGGAAAATTAGTAAATCAAATTTTTTAGAGACAGATTCCAATATTTTTTCAATGTCTTATTTAGAAAATAATGGAACATTAGTGAGAAAAAATATTATTGAATTAAATCGATATACTGGTTTTATTAAACACGAATTCAGAACTAGTATAGAAACAATTTATAGAACCGGAACTTGTAAAGTATCAAAAAATAAAAGACTGTTTTAGAAGTTTGCCAAAGTGTTTGATTTATTCAGATTTTTATTTTGAACTTTTTAAATATAAAATTTTTTTATGGCGGAGAGAGAGTGATTGTCCACATACGCCTCTTAAATCCCTATTAATCAGGGAAAGTGAGTGACTTAAAATATTTTTAGGGGTAAACTCTAGGGGTAATGACGATAATCAAGCAGGGAAATATCTATCATGCAGAGTTAAAAGTACCTAGAGATGTAAGGGAAATAATAGGTCAGAACAAATTTAGAAAGTCTTTGCAAACTACTGACATAAAAGAAGCTAAAAGAAAAGAACCAATCATAGTTTCAGCTTGGAAGGAAAAAATAGAAATAGCTAGAGGTAATGGCGGTGATATCAAACAACTTGCACAACAATATAGAGAAGCAAGTGACGAGGCTAAGGATGCTCTAGAGGATGTGTTTCAAGATATGGTTGCCGACGATTATGGGAAGGTACACTATTCAGATTTAAGTCCTGAGCAAAGTGAGAAAGCTTTTTATAAATATGAAATTCTCACAGGTAAAATTATTCAAACAAATATATTGCTGAAAGAATGGTTAGACAGTTGGGGAGTAAATCAAAAAGGTAAAGAACAAGGTCAACGATTTGTTGAAGAGTTTTGTAAAGAGTTTCCTGCAACAAGAGATGTAACTAAACAAAGTTTGTTTGAGTGGTGTTCCTTTATGATGGAAGTAAAGGAGTTAACAAAAAAAACAATTAGTTGTCGTTTGTCTCCTTGCAAAATGTATTGGCAATATCTTCAAATTAAAGGATATGTTGATCCTGATAAAAATCCATTTACAAATTTAAGGCTTACTCAAAAGTCTAAATCTAAAAAAAATAATTCGAGAGAAGAATTTTCAATTGATGAAATTAACCAACTTTCAAAAGAAATAAAAAAGAAAAGCAACAGTGACCCGGAACTAAGTCACTTGTTTCAGATTGCAATATACACAGGAGCAAGAATTGAAGAGATTTGCAAAATAAAAAAGAGTGATGTTGGAAAAGAATCTATAAAAATTACTGATTCCAAAACTAGTGCTGGTATCCGAGAGGTTCCTATTCACAATCAACTTACAGGATTAATAAGGGAGTTAAAAAATTCTCCAGAAGAAAAATATCTTATTAGTAACTTAGTTCCAAACAAGTTTGGAGAACGATCAGCTAGTGTTGGTAAAAGATTTGGTCGATTAAAAAAGGGATTAGGGTTCAGTTCAACAAAAGTATTTCACTCAATTAGAAAGACAGTTGTCACACAATTAGAACAAGCTGAGGTCCCTGAGTCCGTTACTGCTGATATTGTTGGACACGAAAAGAAAACAATTACTTACGGTTTGTATAGTGGTGGGAGTAGCCTTAAACAAAAACTAGAAGCCATAAATAAAATAAATTATCATAAAAGTAATGAGTAAATTGATTCCATACTTTTTAAAATTATAATTTTTATTTAACCTTCTCGCATTTCCAACCAGGTTGCATCCACCATTCCTTATCATTATGCAAAGAAGACTCAAATGAATGACAAAATTGATATACTTGACGAGTAAACATTTCAAAGTCTAACATATATTCAAAATTACATAACCCAAGCTGATTTGGATCTGATGTTATGTCTGAAAGCTTATTCATAGATATACAATTTCCTCCGCCTTCTTTTGCTACAAAGGTTATTTCAGAATAGTCTCCTGCTGATTTATGTAAATTTTTTTTATATTCGGCAGGAATTAATGTTTTTTTTTCTTCACACCATGTTGTCCATTCTCCTGCCCATCTTGAATAAATTTTGGGTTTAGAAAAAAGTTTTTTTTCAAACTTAAAAAATCTTTCCACTACATCAATTCCTTTTGGTTTATCATAATAATTTTCTGCATTCGTGCATTTCATTACAATTGACTTTGCAAATGAAAAAGTTGGAATCAAAAAAACAATTAGAATAATTTTTTTCATATTTAGATTTTAAACAAAAATGATGAAATAGTTAAATAAAAGTTTACTGAATAGAAGGGGGAGGAAAAAATAGGCCCCTTTGTTTTATTTGTATAGTATCTAGACAAAAAAAAACCTGACAGAAAGTCAGGCTTACAGTTACATATTTTCCTAGAATATTAAATTCAGATGCGTTTGTCAAATTATTTTTACTAAGTCATTGTTTTTATTGAACTATTTTTTTTTCAAAAACCAATAAATTGCTACCCCTATGAGAAAGATTGCTAATAAAAAGCCTCTGCCATAGGCTAGATGTGTGAGAACTTCCATAGTTGATTAGTTATTGTAGCTACTACTACGACTTCCTATTACCTTTTTTAAAAGACACAAGCCGTCTATATATTATTAATAATAGTATTAAGCTATTTATTAATAATAGTATTAAGAATAATAGTAATAGTAGTAGTAATAATATTATTAATTTAAGTATTAATAGTATTATTAATCTATTTATTAATAATATTATTAATAATATTACCCTCTCTCGGAACTTGTCCGAAGCCTATCATGAGATCCAAATATAGACAACCCCCATGGATTAATTTTTAGATAACCGGCTCGTCAACGGGAGGACTAATGGGGTACTACCCCGATTGTTGTTGTCACGACTGACTTCCCTCTTCTTCTTGTGTTTATTTCTATATGGACATTCATTGTATTTGTAATTTATTATCTAAAAGGATGAAAAAAATATTACTCATACTGATTTGTTTGTTTGTGTCTCTTGAAGTGAAGTCAGAGGATTACAAATTTGAATTGTCATGCGAACTTGGATTGGCAAAAGTATGTTTATCAAGTGACAGTGAATTTGAATGTTCTGAGAAAATTTATAAGAAACCAAATTTAGTTTTTGCTGATTATGATAAAGAAGATTATTCAGGAACAATTATTATTTCAAAAGAGAATGAGTTTTTAGATTTTAACACAACAATTACTAGTCTTATTTTACACCAAATTATTTTGGAAAAAAGTTTAAAAACTGATGTTCTCTACTTGTTACAGGGTTTTACTTCAAGGGAATATGGAGAAGAGAATAAAAATACTAAAATTACAATTATAGTGGATAGATATTCATTAAAAACCTCAATATCTATTGCAAGAACTAAGTTAAACTCTAGTGTAGATTACAAATATCAATGTAATAAAATAAAAAGAAAAATATAGATGAAAAAACTACAATTCAAAATTCATCGTTTTATGCTTAATGAAAAATTTTATCCTTTTAATATCTGGGTTTCTTTTCTATTAGGATTTTTTAAAATCTTTATTTATTTTCTTTTGTTTAACACTTTTTTTTTAAACTTCATTACAAATACAGATTTCATTAAGGGTGTAATGTATAGTTTTGTTTGTACATTACTTACAATGTTATTCCTAATAATTAGTATATTTAATCCATTTGAGTTTTTTAGAATTTTATATGACACTATTGAAAAGATTACTGACAAAATTTTATTAAGAATAGTAAGATTTTTTAGACAATGAAAATACACCTTCCTTAAATAAATTTATATTCATTAAGTTAGATGGTACATTAAAAACTAATAATTATAAGTCTTCTTAAGGTATTATTTTTATGTGGAAAGACAGGGACAAAGCTGAAGTAATGGAAGAAATTTGGAATAAATTATATCCACTTCGTGAAAAGACAAAAAAATATTCCGAACTAGAATGGCAAAAACACACCAACCCTATCACTGGTAAATTTCTGGATAGCATTGAAGGTTTCATGTGTGGAATAATTATTAGAACAAATAAAAAAGTGATTGCAGAACTTCACATTCTGTGGATGCCTTGGATAAATAATTTTGAAATTTCGTCAATGATTAAAAACCATAAATCCAAAAATATAAGTGGAGAAGATTTAGAAAATAATTTTGTTGAAGGTGACCCAATAAAAAACCTGAAACTTTTATTTCACCAATTTGAGAAACATATCAATCAATTAATCTCTATTATTGATGAAGGAAAAGATTTAAAAAAAAATTTACCAAGAGAGTGGTATGGAGAAAATGTTTATCAACAACTTATTGAAGCCTTCAAAAAAGATCCAGCAGGGTCTTTAAAATTTATTTTTAGAATAATTTTTTCAATAATCTCATGGATAATTATTATAGTTTTTCTTGTTTGGGGGATTTTCTTTTCAGATGCTACCCAAGAATTAAGAGATAAATTTTGGAGAGCCTTTGAAAGTAAGGAAGAGCTTAAAGAAATATATTCACCAGTTGATCCTTCAAAAGAATTACCTCCAAGACCATTGAATGACGAGGAAATAAAAAAATTATTGGATGAAGGATTTGATTATAAAAAAGGAATATGAAAGATTAATTAATAATGAAAGAATTTTTTGAAAGATTTATGATAATTACACACTATCTTTTTTGGATAGTAGGATTTCTTTTGATTATGGCATTTAACAATGATGAGGCAGGTTTACTTTTGCTCTTTATCGTAGGAGCTATTTTCTCATCTTTTCCCGCATTATTATGGTATCTATTTTTTGGTAAACCACGATGGTTTCCTTGGGATAAATAAAATTTTTAAGACAGATAAAGCAGTGATATCTTGAATTAACAAAAGAAGAAATACTAAATTTCTCTATTTGTCTTCTATTTTTTCAATACAAATACCATCCTTATATCTTCCATAGTTTTTTACACCATCAGATATTTCTACTCCATATCCATGTTCCAAACCATTTTTAAAGTCACCTTCGTATATATTACCGTCCGCATTTTTTAATTTACCTTTTCCGTGGTATTTACCATTTTCAAAATTTCCTTCATATGTTTCCAGACGATCCCCCGAATAATCTTTCCATGTTATTTTGCATGTTCCATAACCATTTTGAAGGTTATTCCTCCATCGACAGTTATACCTAAATAATTTCCCTTTTTCTTTTTTAATCATTATACCTTCACCTTCAAACTTTCCATGTACAAGTTGTCCATCATAATAATCACCATTTTTAAAGCTTACTTTCCCGGTACCATGGGGTAATTCATTTTTAATTTCACCCTTATAAACTCTATCGGAAAGTTCTAATGAACCCTTTGAAAATACATCTTTCTTAGTGGTTTCTGGAATACTTGAAACTTCATTATTTTCTAATGAAATTTTCGATTCTTTTCGAGGTGTTTCTGTTGGCGGTGATTTTTCTTTAGCAAAGAAATAAACAAAAACAATAAATATTATAAGGATAATAAAATATATAAAGTCTGGTTCAGTAAAAAGATAAAGATAAGCCATAAGATAATTTTATTTAGTTCGATAAATATAACAATAAAATAAGCCAGGTTATTTGTCTCAGCTGTTTTTAGGGGTAATGATTAGGGGTAAAAAGCCAATTTAAAGTCCGTAGAAGCTCAGAAACGAAAGGGTTATAGCATATGGCGGAGAGAGAGGGATTCGAACCCTCGAAACAGTCTCCTGTTTACACGCTTTCCAAGCGTGCGCCTTCAGCCACTCGGCCACCTCTCCCACTAATTATCTGAAGTTTTGAGAACATTTATAAAAGCTGATTGAGGAATTTCTACTTTACCAAATTGCCTCATTCTTTTTTTTCCTTTTTTTTGCTTATCCAATAATTTATTTTTTCTTGTTACATCGCCCCCATACAACTTTGCTGTCACGTCTTTTCTGTAACTATTAATTGTTTCTCTAGCTATTATTTTACCACCTATTGCAGCTTGAAGGGGTATTTTGAATTGTTGTCTAGGAATTAGTTTACATAATTTTTCACAATACACTTTTCCTCTAGAAACAGACTTTGATCTGTGACAAATAAAAGAAAGAGCATCAACCGATTCAGAGTTTACAAGAATTTGAACTCTGACTAAGTCACTTTCAATATATTCTTTGAACTCATAATCAAAACTTGCATACCCGCTTGTAATGGATTTTAGCCTGTCATAAAAATCAAAAACTACTTCCGAAAGAGGTAATAGATACTCTATCATAGCTCTTTTGCCCACGTAACTTAAGTTTTTCTGTATTCCCCTTCTTTCTGTACAAAGTTGTATAACTGAGCCAAGATATTCATCTGGAAGCAAAATCGTTGCTTTAATAATTGGTTCAGATATTTTTTTAATTTTCATTATGTCAGGCAGTTCAGAAGGGTTATGAATATCAAAAGTTTTTCCATCCGTTAGTTCGATCTTATATACTACTGACGGAGACGTAGTAATTAAATCCAAGTCAAATTCTCTACTCAGTCTCTCCTGAATTATTTCTAAGTGCAACAAACCCAAGAATCCGCATCTGAAACCAAGACCAAGTGCAGCAGATGTTTCTGGTTCAAATGAAAAACTAGCGTCATTCAAACCAAGTTTTAACAGACTATCTCGTAATAGATCGTAGTCGTCAGCATCAATTGGATACAAACCACAAAAGACAACTGGTCTACTAGGTTTAAATCCTGAAAGTGGTTTGTTCGTAGGTTTTAAAGAGTCTGTAATTGTGTCTCCAACTTTGCAGTCGCTTACATGTTTAATGCCTGCGGTAATAAATCCTATTTCACCTTTCTCTAAAACTTCAGTATATTTTATTTTTGGTGTAAAAAATCCACATTTCTCAACAATGTACGAGGCTTGAGTCCCCATCATTTTAAGTTTCATTCCTTTTTTTAATTGTCCAGCATGCACTCTCACTAGAATAATTACTCCTAGATAAGGATCATACCAACTGTCAATTAACATTGCTAAAAGCGCAGTATCTTCTGTTGTTTTAGGGCAAGGAAGCCTCTCAACTATTGCTTCTAGGAGTTCATCTACACCATTACCTGTTTTTGCAGAAACAAGTACAGCGTTTGATGCATCCAAGCCTATTACATCTTCTATTTGTTTTTTTATTCTCTCTGGTTCAGAAGAAGGTAAGTCTATTTTGTTCAAAACGGGAATTATTTCATGATTATTTTCTATAGCCTGATAAACATTTGCTAAAGTTTGAGCTTCAACGCCTTGAGAAGAATCGACAACCAGAAGTGAGCCCTCACAAGATGCCAAAGATCTACTGACCTCATAAGAAAAATCAACGTGACCAGGCGTATCCATTAAGTTAAAATTATAAATATCATTATTTTTTGCTTTATATTTTAAATAAACAGTTTGGGCTTTAATCGTAATTCCTCTCTCTCGCTCGATTTCCATTGAATCCAAAACCTGTTCTTTCATTTCTCTCTCAGGCAATCCTCCACACCTTTGAATTATTCTGTCGGCGAGGGTCGACTTTCCATGATCTATGTGTGCGATAATTGAAAAATTTCTAATTCTTTCAATTAACATTATCTTAACTTTGCATTAAATTGTGTTTTAGCTTGAGAAATTATTTTAGTGGACAACTCATTAATTTCATTTTCGCTTAGAGTTTTTGAGTCCGATTGGATAATCACTTCCAAAGCAATTGCTCGCATATTTTCGTTCTCATAATTATCAAAGACTTTTACATCGGAGATGATGTCTCTATCAATGTTTTTAATATAATTAACAAGGTCAATTGACTTAAGCTTTTTATCCACTTCAAAAGAAAAGTCCCTTACTGAGTGTTGAAAATTAGATTCAAAGAATTTATTTTTTGTTTGAACTTTTTTTTTTATATTTTCTAATATCTCTGAAATATATACCTCAAGAACAATAACCGTATTTTTAATCTTAAAACTTTTTGACACATTAGGATGAATCTCACCAAAACTAGCAATTTTAAATTCAGAAAAATATATAGAACAACTTTTTCCTGGATGAAAAAAATTATTATTTTCGTTTTTAATTTTGATCTTATCTAAGGGAATTTTCAATAATCTAAGTAGACTCACTAAATCGGATTTTATATCGAAAACATCGTAATTTCTGTTATCGGCAGTCCAATTTTTGTCTATTGCTTTCCCCGACCTAATTATTGTTAGATAGTCTTTTTGCTCGCCTGGGTAAATACCAGTGAAAACTGGTCCCATTTCAAATATTGATATATTCTGGCGATCTTTATTATTATTTTTGTTTACAATATTTAATAGTCCTCCTAATAGGGTCTGTCTTAAACATGATAGTTCTTCACTGATAGGATTTTGAATTTCAATATTATCTGTATCTCCTGTTATATTTTCCTCCCATTTTTTATTTGAAAAAGACCAAGAAATAATTTCCATGATATTTCGACTCACAAGAAGTTCTTTAATTTGTCTTTTTATTTTTTGAGTTTCAGAAGTAATACTCGCTTTATTATTTTTTTTTAAATCAAAAGCTTTGTTTGGTATTTTTTCATAACCTAAAAGTCTGCCAACCTCCTCTACCAAGTCCTCTTTAATTTTTAAATCTTGTCTCCAAGAAGGCGGGATTATTAAAAATTTATCTTTTAAGTCTGTTATTTGACAACCTAATTTAACTAGTTTTTCACAAATTGAATTTTCTTCTATTTCGTGACCCAATATCTTTTCGAAAAACATCTTCTCAACACTTATTTGAGTAAAAGACTTAGTCAGGTTGGAATCAGAAACAATTGATCCAACTTTTCCTCCACAAAGTTTCAGTATCATCTCTGTTGACAGTTCAATTCCATCAAGTGTAGATTCTGGGTCGATACCTCTTTCAAATCTATATCTTGCATCGCTGATGATATTTAATTTACGGCCTGTTAATGCAATATTTTCTGGCATAAAATATGCTGACTCAATTAGAATATTTTTAGTATTTTCATCGCAAGACGAATTCAATCCGCCCATAACACCAGCTAAACTTATTATTTTTTTTTCATCGCAGATTACTATCATATCTTTATCCAACGTATATTCTTTTTCGTCTAATCCAATAAATTTTTCACCTCTTTTTGAATTTCTTATAGTTATATTTCCTTCAATTTTATCTAAGTCAAATACATGTAATGGTCTGCAATAATCAACCGTCAAATAATTGGTAACATCTACCAATGCTGATATAACTTTCAATCCTGACCCTCCAAATCGCTTGATAATCTTTTCTGAAGACTGACAATTTTTTACGTTCATCATTTGTCGAAGTGAAAACTGAGGGCATGAATCAGATTTAAGTTTATTATTAATTTTTATTGAACTTTCAAAATCATTTTCAATTTTTTTTATTTTTTTTTGTTTTAACTTGCCAAACCCAGAGGCACTCAAATCTCTTGCAATACCAAAAACACTTGCACAATCAACTCTATTCGGTGTTATAGCAATTTCGATTTCTATAACTTCTTCATCTACATATTTATTGAAATCTTCTCCAACTTTAGCGTTTTCATTTAATTCAATAATACCCTCTGATTCCTCAGATAAATTTAATTCTTCTTCAGAGCACAACATTCCTTGAGACTCAACACCTCTAATCTTACTTTTTTTGATTTTAAATTGATCTTCTTTATTAGGTTTAACTATACATCCAACACTTGCAAGAACTGTTTTCATATTCTTTTTTACATTTGAAGCACCGCAAACAATCTTTAGAATTTCTTTTCCATTATTTACATCACAAATTTTCAATTTGTCTGCATTTGGATGTGAATTGATTTCAACGACCTCTGAAACAATAAATTTATGAAGATCATTTTTTGGATTTTTTACTTCTTCAACCTCAAGACCAATAGAAGTTAATTTTTGGCATAATGAATCTACAGATGAATCAAACTCGAGGTATTCTTTTAACCATGCTAATGTGAATCTCACCTTACCTCCAACTCAAGTCAGTTTTCTCAAAAAAACTAAATCCATAATGTTCTAACCATTTTAAATCACTATCAAAAAAATCTCGAAGGTCAGGCATTCCATATTTTAGCATAGCAAGCCTTTCTATCCCCATCCCAAATGCAAAACCAGTGATATCTTGTTTAACTCCTGACATCCTAAAAACTTCAGGGTGAACAAGACCACAACCTAAAATTTCCATCCACTTGTCACCCTCCCCAATAATAATTTTTCCAGACTCTTTCTTAAAATTTATATCTACCTCCGCTGATGGCTCGGTGAATGGAAAATATGAAGGTCTAAATCTTAGTTTAAGGTCATTTTTTTCAAAAAAAGTTTTACAAAAAGATTCTACAAACCATTTTAAATTTGCAAATGTTATATCCTTGTCTACCACCAAACCCTCAACTTGATGAAACATAGGCGTGTGTGTCATATCAGAATCACATCGATATGTTCTTCCGGGTGCAAAGATTTTCAATGGAAGTTTATTTTTTTTTAGAGAACGAATTTGTACTGGCGATGTATGAGTTCTTAATACGAATTTTTCATGATTTTTACTTTTAATGTAGAATGTATCATGCATTTGTCTTGCTGGGTGATTTTCCGGAATATTCAGCGCCGAAAAATTATGAAAATCATCTTCGATATCTGGCCCCTCTTCATAGGATAAACCCATGTCACCTAAAATATTAACTATTTCGTTGGTAGTGTGACTTATTGGATGAACTTTTGCTTGAATAAAATTAACTTCACGAGCTGGTAATGATAAATCTATAAAATCATTCTCTAATTTTTTATTTATTTCTAAATTTTCAATCTGATTTTTCTTTCTAGAAAAGCTAGAAAAGAAAAGATTTTTAAAACCATTTAACTTTTCACCCACACTTTTTTTCTCTTCAATAGACAATGTTGATAAAGATTTCAGTGCATTCGTAAAAGTACCATTTTTACCAAAATATTTAATTCTTACTTGTTCAAGCTTTTCACTTGCATTAGAGTCTTCAACCTCTTTTAAGGCTGATTGAATTATTTCATCGTAATTCATTCTAGGGTTGCTTCAGGCAGCTTTTACTTTTGCCACTATTTCTTTAAACGATTCTGGTTCGAGCGCAGCAATATCAGCTAAGACTTTTCTATTAAAATTAAGATTAACTTTTTTCAATCCATTCATAAAAGTCGAGTATTTTATTCCGTTTAATCTACACCCTGCGTTTATCCTTTGAATCCAGAGTCGTCTAAACTCTCTTTTTTTTACTTTCCTATCTCTATAAGCATACTGCCCTGCTTTTTCAACAGCTTGGTTGGCCACCTTAAAAGTATTTTTTCTTCTTCCAAAATAACCTTTAGCTCTCTTTAAAATTTTTTTGTGTCTTGACCTTGTTACACTGCCTGCTTTAACTCGTGACATTTAGATTACCTTAGTTTCGCATTAATATATTTTTTAACAATTTTTGTATCTTGTTTGGACATTACAGTTGGACCTCTTGACGACCTTTTCATGGTTTTAGTTCTTTTTGTTAAGTTATGTCTTTTTCCACTTGCAAACATCAGCACTTTACCAGTTGCTGTTACTTTGAATCTTTTTTTTGTACCACTTTTTGTTTTTATTTTAGGCATAATAAAATTATTTATAGCGTTTTTTTTTGTCAAAGCAAGATCGTTTTTTTAAAGCTATCTCGGTGCTACAACCATAATCATATGTTTGCCTTCGAGTGTTGGCACCTGCTCAATTTTTGCCAAGGGTTCTATCTGACTTTCTAATTTTTTAAGAACATTCATGCCTCTTTGATGATATGCCATTTCTCTTCCTTTAAATCTTAATGTAATCTTGACTTTATCCCCTTCATTTAAAAAACGTTGAATAGACTTTAGTTTTACAACATAGTCATGGTCTTCAATGCCAGGTCTAAGTTTCACTTCTTTCACCTCAAATGTTTTTTGTTTTTTTTTAGCTTCAGCCTGCTTTTTTTGTACTTGATACTTATATTTTCCGTAATCTATGATTTTACAGACAGGAGGTGACGCATTGGGTGATACTTCAACAAGATCCAAGCCCTGTTCAAATGCAAGTTTTACTGCATCCTGAACGTCATAAACTCCTAACATTTCGCCTTTTTCTGAGATTACTCTTACAGATTTAGATTTGATTCTTTCGTTGATAGCTGGACCTTGCAGCTTTGGTGAGTGAAATCGACCTTTATTCATATTTAACTAATTGCATATTTTAAAAAAATTCCTTTCATCCTGCAATTTACATTATTTCTTCAAAATATTCACACTTTAAGCAATTCTGCAAGAAATTTTTATTTTTTTTATGAAGTCTTCAACACTTAACGTCTCCTGATTTTTAGTTCCCAAAGTTCTTAGAGAGACTTGCTTATTCTCAACTTCCTTGTCTCCGATGATACCAATAAAGTTTATTTTTTGGTTTGAGAGCTCTCTTATTTTATAATTCAATTTCTCGTTTCTAATGTCTGTAATACACTTTATATTTATTTTTTTTAGATCATTTGCTAATTCTTCTGCATAATAAATACAACCTGAATTGATTGTTGCTAAGGCAACTTGAATTGGACTTAACCATGCTGGGAGTCTCCCTGAGTAATTTTCAATCAAAATACCAATAAATCTCTCAAATGAACCAAGGATTGCTCTGTGCAACATCACAGGCCTATATTTTTTTCCATCTTCACCAATGTAAGAGGCATCCAATCTTTCTGGTAAGACAAAATCAACCTGAAGAGTTCCACACTGCCAATCTCTTCCAATTGCATCTCTCAAAACAAACTCGAGTTTTGGACCATAAAAAGCCCCTTCCCCTGGATTGAGTTCATATTTATACCCAGCCATTTCAACTGCATTTGTTAGGGATTTCTCAGCTCGATCCCAAACTTTATCGCTGCCTGCTCTATTAACAGGACGATCAGAAAACTTTATGACTACATCTTTAAAACCAAAATCCTCATACACTTCCATTAGTAGCTTACAAAATTCTGACGTCTCGGAAATTATTTGTTCCTCAGTACAGAAAATATGAGCATCATCTTGAACAAATGATCTTAATCTCATTAAACCATGTAAAGCACCTGACGGTTCGTTTCTATGACAACACCCAAATTCAGACATTCTTAAAGGTAGCTGCTTATAACTTTTAATACCTTGTCTGAATATTTGAACATGACACGGACAGTTCATTGGCTTGATTGCTAAAGTCTTATCTTCAGATTCAGACGTGAACATTTGCTCTCTGAATTTGTCCCAATGGCCTGAGTCTTTCCATAAAGAACTTTCAACAAGTTGTGGGGTATTCACTTCTTTATATCCTGCTTTTTCAAGTTTTTTTCTAATATAAATCATTATATTTTGGTAAATTGTCCAACCTTTAGGATGCCAAAAAACTGATCCCGCTGCTTGCTCTTGAAAATGAAATAAGCCTAGCTCTTTTCCAAGCTTTCTGTGGTCTCTTTTTTCAGCTTCTTCTATTTGGTTTAAATAATTTGCAAGATCTTTTTCATTTGTCCATGCAGTACCATAAATTCTTTGAAGCATTTCGTTTTTCGAGTCTCCTTTCCAGTAAGCACCAGAAAGTTTTGTCAGTTTAAACGGACCAATAAACTTTAAACTTGGAAGATGGGGTCCTCTGCACAAATCAAAAAAATTCGAATCTTTTTGTTTATAAATTTGGAAATCTTTTTCTTGCTCTGACTCATTAATAATTTTTACCTTGTAAATTTCTTGTTTCGAGTCAAAAAGCTCTTTTACTTGCTTTTTGTCTTTATAGGATTTTTCAATTTGACTACCTGTTTTTATGATATTATTCATTTCTTTTTCAATTGCAGGAAAATCGTCAATAGAAATTGGTTTTTCAAATAAAACATCGTAATAAAATCCATTTTCAATTGTTGGACCAATTGCTAATTTAGCTTTGGGGTATATTGTTTTAATTGCTTTAGCAAGAACTTGTGCAGTCAAAGTATGCCTCATAATCTCAAGACCTTCATCTGAATCTTTAGTAATTATATTTATTTCAGCATCCTCAGTTATTGCATCACATAAATCTTTTTGTTTTCCGTTAACAAAAATTGCTACCGCTTTCTTTAGTAAAGATTTGGAAATGCTCTCTGCTATGACAAATCCATTGATTTCTTTTTCAAAAATCTGGGTTCTTCCGTCAGGAAATAAAATTCTTGGCATATACAGTTCTTATTTTGTTTTATGTTAATTTTAAATCATAAACTTAAATTATTTTTTATATTAAAAATAATTTTTTTATAAAACTTATCATCATCATTTAAATAAATAAAGGTCGAGACATTTTTTCCAACTGGTTTGCAAAGTTGTGGATCAGAAAATTCTGTGAACAATACCATGGTCTTTTTACCTCCCCTTGATATCAAGTGCATTGGGCCTGTGTCATTTCCAATAGATAATGATGTTTTTAAAGATAATTTACCGATATCAAAAAAATCAGTTTTGTTACAACAATTTATTACATCTGGATAAATAGATTCAATAAAATTACAGACTTTAAGATCGTCTGCAGACCCTACTATCAAAACTTGAAAACCAGATTTTAATAAAAAGTCTGTAATTTTCAAAAAAATTTCTTTTGGTATTCTCTTGTTTAATCTTTTTTTTGAACCACCAGGAACAATAATTACGAATTTAGTCTTTGGAACTTTAAATTTTGATTTGAATAACCATTCAGTATCAATTTTTGATTGATAGTCCACTTCACTCATCTGAATCTGACTTTTTTGTCTGTCTAAAGTATGCATATTATTCCTATTTTTATCTAAATGAGGAATTTTCGCGTATTTTCCAATACCATTTGTGATAGCATTTGTTTTATAAAAAATCTTCAAATATGATGACGATCTTTTTGAGGTTTGAAGGTCATACACAAAATCAAATTCATTGGGATCAATTACATTTTTTATTTTTAATAAATCTAAAAAATAAAAAAAACTTCTTTTAATTGTGAAAATTTTTTCAAACCAGTTCGAACTTACAAGTAACTTATTGTAAGGTTCTTCTGTTAAAAGAATCAATTTGCACTTGTTATGATGATTATATATTGAATAGATTGCGTTTAAAGAAAGGATAACGTCGCCAAGTCCACCAAACTTAATGATCAAAACTTTTTTTTGTAGAGAGTAAATCTTCATAAACTGATAAGGTCTTTTTTAACATATCATTCAAACTAAATTTTTCTTTAACTCTTCTCCTTGCAGAAAGTCCAATAGAATCTTTTTTTTCTTGAGAAAGATTAAGAACGTCCAAAATTTTCTCAGCAAGTTGTTCTGGGTTTGATGGTTCCACCAACCAACCAGTTATACTATTTTCAATAATTTCTCTGGACCCTCCGTGATTTGACGAAATAATAGGTTTAGTCATAGAAGAAGCTTCAGCACTTATCCTTCCGAAGGCCTCTGGTTCTGTAGATGTAGATAAAACTATATCAGCAATTGAATAAACTGCAGGCATATCACTTAAATTTCCACAAAAAATAATTTTGTTACCTAAATCATTTTTTTTTATTTTTCTTTTCAAAATTTTTGAAAATTTCTTTTTGCCATCTTCACTTCCTACGAATAATATTACAAAGTTTAGCTCTGGTTCTCTCTGTTTAATAAGTTTAGCAGCGTCTAAAGCAACTAAGTGACCTTTCCAAGAAGTAATTCTTGCAGGAAGTAAAATTACATGAACATTTTCTGATAAAGTAAGTTTTGATAATAAATTTTCTTTTCTTTGTTCAGTCACAGCATTTAAGTCAAAATATTGTGTATCAATACCCCTGTTGATTTGAACGAGTTTCGATTTAGTCGATGGAAAGTTGAACCTAACATGATCATCTATAAATTTTGATATAGTTATTACTTTGTCTCCTTCTGTCATGACACTATTATATTTTTTTTTAGGATAAAAATTAGTTCCGGAATATGTTCCATGATATGTTGTAACTAGAGGAATTCTATATTGCTTAACAATTTTATTAAAACAAAATGCAGGCCAACGGCTTCTAATATGAACAATATCAGGTTTTATTTCGTTTAATATTTTTCTTATTTTTTTTTTTAGTATGAAGTAACTTAAGACTCCTTTTTTTTTAATATTAAGTTCGTGATGCTCTACTCCTCTATATTTATACTTTTCGGCCATCTCCCCACCAGAAGAGAGCAAAGACGATTGAAACCCAACTTTTATTAATTCTTTTGCAATGTCCAATGTTCCTCTTTCAACTCCCCCATTTATTTGGTCAAGAGAGGGGATTATTTGCAGTATTTTTGCCATTTATGATATTTAAAATTTCTTTCAAACCTAATTTATAGTTTTCAAATTTAGGTGTCCAACCTAATATTTTTTTTATTTTTTTATTTGATACTCTTTTGTTGTCTCTATAAAAATCTTTTGTAATTTTATTAATTTTAGGCGAATTAATGTCTATGAAGGTCAAGTTTTTTATTTTTAGTAATTTTGCAGCATATATCGTTACTTCCTCAGACGAACAGGGATTATTATCTGTAACATTAAAAATTTCTCCTGGTGTTGGATTTTTCATACTTTTAATAATTGCAGAGGTAATATCTTCTACATAAATTCTAGAAAAAAATTGATTCGGTTTTTTTATTACAAGGTTTTTGCCATTTATTAGTTTTTCAATTGCAGACCTACCAGGTCCATAAATTCCAGGCAATCTAAAAATATGAATTGGAATATTTCTTTCTCTAAATAATTTACAGTAAGAATCCTCTACCTTTTTTCTTATTTTTCCTCTTATAGTTTTTGGGTTCACTTTTGTGGATTCATCCACCCATTTACCTAAATGATCTCCATATACACTTGTTGAAGACAAATATCCTAGCCACTTTAATTTATTTAAGTTTGTATTTTCTGTTTTATTAAATAAATCAAATACTATATCTCTTTCTTTAATAGGTGGGATCGAATTCAATAAATGAGTCACTCCAGAAAAAAGAGAATTATGGTTTTTCGAAAATTCTGAAAAAGTCATTCTTTTTATTTTTAATTTCTCATCAAAAGGTTGAGAAGTTAATTCCAAATTATGTGTGCAAATAATTTCATCGAAGCCTTCCAAACTCTCTAGAATGAATTTTGAACAAAAACCTGCCCCAAAAAAAATTAATTTCATTTTATATTGTTAGAATCTGATTCTTAATCCAATCGAAAGTTGGATGATTTGTAAGTTCTTTATGCCAAACCATTTTTGTCTTTCTTTTTTCAAGATCAATGGGGAGTTCCGTAATAACGAAATCGTAATTTTTGGCCATTCTTTGAGCTGTTTTCGATGGGAGAGTTAAAATCAAATCTGTCTTCTTAATTATTACAGGTGCAAGTGTTATAAGATCTATTCTTACAGATATCTCTCTTTCAAAATTAAGTTGACTCAATTCTCTATCTATGGGGTGAGTGGGAGCATCCATTGGAGCAACTCTAAGATGCTTTGAAGAAAGATATTGATCTATAGATAATTTTTTCTCGAGTGCCAAAGGATGCGATTTTCTTAAAATGCAAACGTATTGTTCCGTAAAGAGATCTGAATGACCAAATCTATTACTTATTGTTTCAAAACGACCAACTGCAAAATCAATTTCATTATTGTCGAGTAACTTAAGGGCCTCGTTTCCCTGTTCTGATCTAACACACAAAGATGAGGAAGGAGAGTTTTTTTCAATAAAATTTACCAAATTTGGAAGTATGATTGGAGCAACGTCATCAGACATGGAAATTCGAAAAAGCTTTTTGGTTGTTTTTGGATTAAAGTCTATTGATGATAAAGAAATCTCTAAGTTATTCAATGCGCTTTGTATTGGAAGAGAAAGGTCATTAGCTCTTGGGGTGGGTCTCATTCCTCTTGGCCCTCTTATAAAAAGATCATCTTTAACCAGATACCTTAATCTATTTAATGCGTTACTCATGGCAGGCTGGGTTATTCCCATTTTTTTACTAGCTTTGGTAACGTTTCGCTCTTCAAAAAGTGTTTTAAAAACTAAAAGTAAATTGAGGTCAAAGTTTTTTATATTCATAATATGAATGTTAAACTATTAGTATATTTTTACAATAAATCATTTTAATTTTATATAATGGTATTATTATTAAATAAAGAGGTGTAAAGTTTGCTTGCTCTTGTCTTGTTTTGTTTAATCCAGGGGTTCACAGAATTTCTTCCAATTAGTTCTCAAGGACACTTGATAATTTTTAATTTGATTTATCCGATCGATAATTACGTTGGCCTTACTATTCACGAAGCCACAATTATTGCACATTTTGGTTCACTTTTTGCTATTATAACTTTCTATCGAAAAATTCTCCTTGGTCTTTTATTTTCAATTAAAATGATCGATAGACCAGATATTGATAAAAACTCCTTTGTTTTAATAAATTTAGTAATCTCAACGATTCCAATTGTCGTGGCTGTGTATTTAATTTTTAAAATATTTGATTTTAACTGGAATGAACTTTTGCTCGTCATCGCAATATCAAGTATTTTTTTTGGAATAGCTTTGTTCTTAGCAGACAAATTTTGTTTGAGAATTAAAAATCAAAATTCACTTGATTATTTAATGTCATTTTTTATTGGCATCTTTCAGTGTCTAGCCCTTATACCTGGAGTAAGTAGATCTGGTGCAATTTTAACCATAATGCGATTCTTTGGGTTCCAAAGGCAATTTGCGGTAGAATACTCAAATCTCTTAAGTATTCCCGTGATAATAGGAGCAGTGGTCTTTATGATTGCAAACTCCTCATTTGATAGCTCATTTGGTTCGTTGTTAAATTTTCACTCTTTGATAATTTTTTTTCTAAGTTTTTTCTTTTCAATAATATTTGTGTATTTTTTAGTAACGTGGGTAAAAAGATTTTCATTATTCATTTTTGTCTTATATAGAATAGGTTTTGGGTTATGGATCTTACTGGCCTTAATTTGAATTCCTACAAATAAGTTTCTGCTATTGTCTTCAATGAAGAAGGGTTCTTAACAAATTGCTTTAAATTTTCGAATCCTTTTGACGATATATTATCATACTCTAATAATCTTACTTGATCTCGTGTAAGTAAAGGTTTTGGCATTATTTCCATAAATAAAGCCATGGTTCTTGCCAAAAAAAAAGGAATAGGTAAATAAAGTCTTTTTCTTTTTTTACATTTAAGAATTATATCAAAAATTTCATCAAAAGATTGGACTGTTGGACCTGAAAGGTCAAAAATCTTTTTCTTCAACAGACACGTTTTAATCATAAAAGAAACGAGATCGCCAACATAAATAGGTTGGAGTCTTACTTTTTTTTTGAAATTCAATATGGGAATTAAACCTTTTTTCTTTATTTCAGGTGTACCAATAATAGGCAGGAAAGGACTAAAATTAGACATGCTTAGAAAGAAGTTTGTAAAACTATCTCTCTTTCCAAAAACCACACTTGGTCTAAGTATAACACAATTTGGGAATTTTTCTCTTACAACCTCCTCGCCTAAAAGTTTTGAATTCGAATAAAAAGATGTAATTGATTTTTCAATATTCAAAGCAGAAAGATGAATGAAATTTCTTACGCCATTTCTTTTAGCAGCACTGGCTATCTCTTTAGGAATATTGACATGTACATCAGAAAAAGTTTTTTTCTTTTTTTCATAGAGAATTCCTATTAAGTTGAAAACGATATCAGCATTTTTGACTAAATGATCTAGTTGATTCCCAGAAAATTGCTCTATTTTTTTTACACTTACTTGCCCTGGTTCACTTCCTAAAAAAAAATCAAGTTTTTTATTGTCACTTCTTGTTATGATATCAACTTGACATGAATTCTTGCATAAGAGATTTACCAAATGCGAGCCGATGAATCCCTTTCCACCGAAAACAACTACCTTTTTTCCACTTATTTTTTCATTCATTTTTTTTTTACTATTTATCTTATAACTTTGGTATTAATATCATAATTAAAAAATATCAAAAAATGAAAACTTTTAAATTCGGCGAATCAAAAATTTTCTTGCACCAGGACGACCTTCCAGCAAAAATCAAAACTCCAAATATTATCGCAATTGATACCGAAACAACAGGTTTAAGTTTAATAAGAGACAGACTTTGCCTTATACAATTTGCTTTCTCCAAAGAAGAATGCCATTTGGTCCAATTTAACAAAAAAAAATCAAAATTTAATAATAAAAACTTAGAAGTGCTTAAAATATTGAATAACCGTAAGATTCAAAAAATCTTTCACTATGCAAGGTTTGACGTTGCAATTTTAAGAAAAACCTTTCAAGCTGACATTGAAAATATATTCTGCACAAAGTTAGCATCAAAACTTGTAAGAACCTATACAGACAAACATGGACTAAAAGAATTATGTAAAGAACTATTGGCTGTCGATTTAAATAAATCACAGCAATCATCAGATTGGTCCTCAGAAAAATTATCTGAAAATCAAATAAGATATGCTTCTTATGATGTAATTTATTTATTTGAATTGAAAGAAAAACTTGAAAGAATGCTGGAACGAGAAAAAAGGTTAGATATTGCAAAATCATTATTTTCTTTCCTCCCAACAAGAATAAAACTTGATCTATTAGATTTCACTGATACAGACATTTTTTCGCACTGACATTAAAGAAATGGAAATAAAAACAGGAAGACTAGTTATCGATATTGAAATTAAAGCACTAAATTTGCTAAAAAATTACATTTCAACCGATTTTGTAAAAGTTGTAAATTTACTTTTAAAAAATAAAGGAAAAATAATTGTCTCAGGTATTGGAAAAAGTGGTCATATTGCTTCAAAAATTGCATCTACACTCTCTTCAGTAGGCTCACCTTCTTTTTATATACATCCATCTGAAGCAAATCATGGAGATCTAGGTATGCTAGAAAAAAAAGATGTAGTTATTTTAATCTCGAATTCGGGAGAAACTTCAGAATTGATAAATTTGATTTTATACTGCAAGAAATTAGGTATTCCAATAGTATCAATAACAAGTGAGCTTGACAGTACTCTCTCCAGAGAGTCAAATCTCAATCTTTTAATACCCAAAAATATTGAGGCATGTCCGCTTGAATTAGCACCAACCAGTTCTACAACGTGTACGCTGGCCTTAGGCGATGCACTTGCTGTAACATTGTTGAAAAAAAAGAAATTTACAGAAAGTGATTTCAGAGAACTCCATCCAGGAGGAAAGTTGGGACAAATGTTATCTAAAGTAAAGGATGTAATGAAAATGAATTCTAATATACCATTAATAGCTGAATCAAAAAAAATGAGTTATGCCATATTAGAAATGACTTCAAAAGGAGAGGGTTGTGTAGGGGTTGTATCAACAAAAAGAGAATTGATCGGAATCATAACTGACGGAGATATAAGGAGAAATATGAACCCCAAGTTACTTGATAAGAATGTTAAAGAAATAATGACAAGAAAACCTAAAACTCTATCTCCCAATACCCTTATTTCAAAGGCATTAAAAATTATGAACGAAGAATCAATTACAAATATTTTTATTACTAAACAAAAGAAACCTATTGGTATTATTCATATGCATGACATACTAAAAAAATAACTAAATAAATGAATTATTCTGTTTTTATAAAAAGCCTGAAATATATCTTTCTATTTTTCTCGATATCGATTTTGATTCTTGTAGTTTATAACAATAATCCTATTGAAAAAGAAAAAATGTATAATGATTTTTCGTACGATGAAACTGATTTTCAGTCATTTAAGCAAGTTTTACATAGACCTACCTTTATAGGAATAGATAATAAAAATCAACCCTTCAAAGTAATGGCTAAAAAGGCAATAAGATTAAAGCAGGAACCAAATATCTTTAATCTTGAAAAACCAACAGGAGAAATAAATTCTGGAAAGGAGAGGTTTTTCTTGAGTGGTGATAAAGGAATATTTAATAAAAATGTTGATCAACTTAAGGTAAAAGGCAATGTAAAATTTAACGATGGAGATAACATGATTTTTACAACGTCTGAAATGTACTTTGATTTTAAAAAAGAGGTTCTCTCAGGAAATAAAAAAGTAAATGGGAAAAAAAATAATTCAGTTATTGTTTCCGAAGGATTTAAAATTTTTAATAATGGAGAACAAATATTTTTTACAGGAAAGACAAAATTAAAATTAATCAATGAGAAAAATTAGTAAAAGCTCTTATTTTGCATTTATTTTAATCTTCTTAAGCTTGAAGTATTCTGAATCACAACAGCTCACTAATTTTGATAATAATGATCAACCTATTGAAATTTTCGCTGATAATGGGATTGAATGGCACAAGAATAAAAATAAATACGTCGCATTAGGAAATGCTAAAGCTTTGAGTGGTACATTATCTTTAGAATCTGATCAAATAGAAGCTTTTTACAAAGAAAACGACTCGTCTAGTATGAATATTACAGAAGTTAGAGCAAAAAAAAATGTTGTTGTCCAAGATAAAAAAATGAAGATTACAGGTGGAGAGTACGCGGAGTATAAAATTCTTAAAGATTATTTTCTTATAAATGGAAGGAATATAGTTCTTACATCAGAAAAAAATACTTTAAAATCCAATAAAAAGTTAGAATATTGGAGATCTAAAAATATTGCAATTGCAACAGGAAAAGCAGAAGCAAAAAAAGACAAAGAATTTGTAGTGTTGGCTGATAAGTTGGTATGGTATCTTCAAGAAAAGAATCAAAAAACAACGGTAAAAAAACTTCTAGGATTTAAAAATGTTTCGATTAAAACTAATAATGAAGTAGCATTTAGTGATAAAGCCATTTATAATAATGAAACTGAAATTTGTAAATTATATGGAAATGTAAAACTTCAAAGAGGAGAAAGTTTTTTGATAGGTGAATACGCTGAGGTTGATCTTAGAAGTGGGATAAGCAAATTATTACCAGCTCCAGGAAATAAATTAAATGAAAATAAAGTAAGAGCCCTCATTGATAAAGGAGGAATTGATCCAGATGAGTCAAATTGATATTCCATTTATTGCAGTAAACAATAAGGGTTTAGAAGTTAAAAATGTTACAAAATCATACGACAACAAAAGAATTTTGGATAATGTTTCACTTGACCTTAATAGAGGGGAGTCTGTGGCTTTATTGGGCCCAAACGGAGCCGGCAAGACATCATTATTTTACATTACAATGGGTCTAATAAAAGCTGATAGTGGATCTATAAATCTAGATAAGAAAGAAATATCAGAATTCCCTATGTATAGACGTTCAAAATTAGGATTGGGTTATCTTCCTCAAGAATCTTCAATATTTAGGGGAATGAATGTAGAAGAAAATATTCTTTCAATATTAGAAAAGACTGAGAAATCATCTGAAACAAAACAAAAAAAACTTGAAGACTTATTAGCAGAGTTCGGAATTGAACATCTTAGGTATGCACCATCATTATCTTTATCTGGAGGTGAAAGAAGACGACTTGAAATAGCTAGGTGTTTGGCGTCTAACCCTAACTTTATTCTACTGGATGAACCGTTAGCTGGGATTGATCCAATAGCCATACAAGATGTGAAAAAATTAATTCAAAATCTGAAAAATAGAAACATTGGTGTTCTGATGACTGATCACAATGTAAAAAGTACCCTAGAAATTGTGGATAGGGCTTACATTATTTTTGAAGGCAAAGTTCTTTTTAAAGGTAGACCTGATGAAATAATAAAAAATAAAAATGTAAGAACGTTCTATCTGGGTAACGATTTTTGATTGATTCAAACAAGATATCTGTTTCAGGAAAACAAACAAAAGTGGGAAAATACCTAACCCACTATGTAAAAGATTCTTTGGTACTTACCCTTAAAAAATATTTTGATAATTTTATAAGTGGAAATATTCTTTTTTCTAAGGACACATTCAACTTTAGATGTGAAATTAATATTCATATTGATAGTGCTATATTTATTCAAGGTAACGCTGGAAGTAATGACGCATATGGTGCATTCAATGTTGCAAACGAGAAAATAAAAAAAAGACTTAGAAGATATCATAGAAAACTCACTGATCATAGATTGAAAAATAGAAAACCACTAAAATACCTCAAAGCTAACCAATATATTATTGAAAACCCTGAACTTAAAAATATAAAAGAAAATCTGTATGATCCTGTTATAATTGCTGAATCAGACGATGTTATAAAAACAGTCTCTGTTAGTGAGGCAATAATGCTTATGAATTTAAAAGATCAGAATGCTATTTTCTTTAAAAATGTTCAGTCAAAAAGACTAAATATCCTTTACAGAAGACCGGATGGAAATATAGGCTGGGTGGATCCAAAAAAATGAAATTAGTTGAATTTATTGCTCCTGACTCAATTCTCGTTGATGTTGATGTAGATAGTAAAAAAAATCTTTTCAAGCTTGTATCAAATTTCTTCGCCAAAAATAATTTAGAAGAGAGTTCAAAGATTATTGAAAAATTAAATGAAAGAGAGCGATTAGGCTCAACTGGCGTAGGTAATGGAATCGCTATTCCTCATTCAAAAATAAATCTTATGGATAAGACGAAGGTATTATTTCTTAAATTAAAATCTGCTGTTGATTTTTCTGCACCAGACAAAAAGTATGTAGACTTAGTTTTTGTCATTTTGGCACCAAAAAATTGTCAATCCGAACATTTACTTGTCTTGTCATCAATATCTAGTTTCGTTAAAAATAAAAATTTTGTTGAAAAATTAAGAAAATTAAAGAACTCAAAAGAAATTTATAACTTTTTTGGAAAATCTAATGGAGATTAATGTGTTCAAGTCCTGATTGAAGAATTGCAGCTATTGCAGATTCTTTACTATCGAAAGCTGCGAGAAGGGTACCATCAGCACAATAGACTGAAAAAACATCAGTAGTAAAATTTTCTTCTTTATGAATTTCTTTTTTAACGAATGCGTGGGAAGCGTTTCCGTATTCAAGAAAATCGAAACTAGTTGTATTATTGAATTTAGCCATTTTTGCTTTCTTTTCCAAAACTTATTAACTTATCATTAATCTTATTATTTTTATCTTTAATTTCAATCTTTTTTGACTCTTCATTACTAATTGGTTGAGACAAGTCAATAAATAACAATCCATTATCCATTGAAGCTTCTTCAACTTCTATGCCATCAGCTAAAATAAAATTCCTTTGGAACTGTCTGGTTGCAATTCCTCGATGTATATATATTTTCTCAGAATCATTATCTTCTCTACTTCCTCTTATTTGAAGTTGATTTCCTTCCAAACTTATGTCCAGGTCTTTTTTGTTAAAGCCAGCAACAGCTATGGTTATCCTGATGCTATTAGGTGATGTTTGTTCAATATTATAGGGTGGGTAGGAATCGCTTGAAAGTTTTGAAATTCTATCAACAGTTCTTTCAAATTGGTCGAATCCCAATAAAAAAGGGCTGTTAAACAGTGACATTCTACTCATAAATCCTCTACTCGAGCGATAAACGCGAACCTTGAAAAAGCATTATTTAATAAATACAATAAATTATCACATAAATCAATTTAATAATCTTAGATATCGGAATAAAAAATAAAAATTTGGTGGAGCTGGACGGGATCGAACCGACGACCTTCTGAATGCCATCCAGACGCTCTCCCAACTGAGCTACAGCCCCAAAAACATTCCATCTATAAACTTATTTAAATTAAAATTAATTGGCTAAGAATCTGTTTCTCTCTCAATTTCCACGATATCATCGACATCAGATTCCTCAGATTCTACTTCATCAGTGTTTGGGGTATCTTCTACCTCAATGTCTTGAATTTCCATATCTTTTGTTTCTTGATTATCTTCAGTCTTTAAAATCTTTGGTGGTCTCCCTCGCCTCGAAACATTTGTTAGAAGTGAATTTACATCAGCTCCACAATTTGGACAAACAA
>CACFLF010000008.1 GCA_902567115.1 uncultured Alphaproteobacteria bacterium | reverse complement strand
ATCAAAAATCTCCTAGATTTATTAATGCTTTAGAAGCAAAAAAACTCAGACATTATATAAATGATAATCAAAAACTTGTTGGACTTTTTGTAGACGCTGATTTGAATTTGATTAGCCATATTTCAGAAACTCTATATTTAGACGTCATTCAACTTCATGGAAAGGAGGATTTAAATTATATAAATGAAGTTAAGAAATTAAAAAAACCTATAATAAAAGCAATTCCAATCAAAGAAGTTTCAGATATTAAGAAAGCACGTGAATATGAAAAATTTTGCGATATGATATTATTTGATACAAAAAGCGAATCTGATGTTAGTGGTGGAACAGGAATTTCATTTGATTGGAAACTTCTTAAAGGATATGATTCACAAAAAGAATGGATTTTAGCAGGCGGGTTAAACGAAAAAAATATTGCAAAGGCTTTAAAGATTACAAAGGCTACATTTATTGATGTATCGTCAGGAGTAGAAAAGTCCAGAGGAGAAAAATGCCAAAAAAAAATCAAAAGTTTTATTGAGCATGTCAAAAATTATGAAGAAAACAAATAAAATTAACTATTATAAGTTCCCTGATAAACATGGAAGATTTGGAAAATTTGGAGGAAGATTTGTAGCGGAGACTTTGATGCCTTTATTACTTGATGTTGAAAAAAAATACAAAGAAGTTAGAAGATCTAAGAAGTTTAAAAGGGAACTAAGCTATTATTTTAAAAATTACATAGGAAGACCAAGCCCACTCTATTTTGCTAAAAGAATTTCTAAAGAGATTGGAGATGTAAAAGTCTATTTCAAAAGGGACGAACTAAATCATACCGGCGCTCACAAGATTAATAATTGTGTTGGGCAAGTACTTTTAGCAAAAAAGATGGGTAAAAAAAGAATTGTTGCAGAAACAGGCGCAGGGCAACATGGACTTGCAACAGCAACTGTCTGCGCACTTTTTAACCTAAAATGTGTTGTGTACATGGGTGCTTTAGATATTAAAAGACAAGCTCCAAATGTATTCAAAATGAAATTGCTTGGAGCTGAGATTATCCCAGTAAAATCCGGAACGTCCACATTAAAAGATGCCATGAATGAAGCATTAAGAGATTGGGTATCCAATGTTAAAGATACCTTTTATGTAATAGGAACCGTCGCTGGACCTCATCCTTATCCAATGATGGTAAGGGATTTTCAATCAATAATTGGAATAGAAGCAAAGAAACAAATCCTTAAAGTTGAAAAAAGACTTCCTGATTATTTGGTTGCCTGTATTGGTGGAGGGTCAAACGCACTTGGTCTTTTTTATCCATTTCTTAATAATGAAGATGTAAATATTATTGGAATTGAAGCAGGAGGAAAAGGTATAAACTCTAAGATGCATGCAGCTTCTTTATCAAGAGGAAAACCAGGTTTTTTACACGGTAATTATACTTATTTACTACAAAACGAAGAAGGACAAATTACTGATGCACATTCAATTTCTGCAGGTTTAGATTATCCTGGTATCGGGCCTGAACATTCATGGCTTAAGGAGACAGGTAGAGTAAATTATTTTAGTGCTACTGATAAAGAAGCACTAAATGCATTCAAAATTTGTTCAAAACTAGAGGGTATCATTCCTGCTCTTGAACCATCCCACGCTTTATCTTATCTTCTAAAAAACTCTAAAAAATTTAAAAAAAATCAAATCATTATAATGAATATGTGTGGTAGAGGAGACAAGGATATTTTTTCTATCTCTGACAGCTTAGGTATAAAATTTAGGATTTGAATGCAAAACAGGATCGACAAGAAGTTTTCAGAATTAAAAGAAGTTAATAAAAAAGCCCTAGTTGCTTTTGTTACATCAGGAGATCCAAATCAAAAGATTTCAAAAAATATATTAAATGTAATTAGAGACCAAAAGATTGATCTTATTGAAATAGGCTTTCCTTTCTCCGACCCTATGGCTGATGGTCCAACCATTCAAAAGTCAAGTCAAAGAGCAATTAAAGCTGGAGCGAATGTTGATAGTACTTTGCAATTAGTTAAAAATTTTAGAAAAAATGAGAAAAATATTCCTATAGTTTTGATGGGATATTTCAATCCAATATTTCAATATGGTCTTAAGAATTTTTTTTTAAATTGTAGTTCGGTCGGTGTAGATGGTCTTATAATTGTAGATTTACCTCCTGAAGAAGACCATTATATAAATATTTACACAAAAAAATATAATGTTCACAATATCAGATTACTTACACCAACAACACATAAAGAGAGATTAAAAAAAATTCTCCAGCACACAAGTGGGTTTTTATATTATGTCTCGGTTATGGGTATTACAGGAACAAAAAAACCATCTATTAATGAAGTTAGAAAATCTTTAACAAAAATCAGAAAAATTTCCGACCTCCCCATTTGTGTAGGATTTGGTATTAAAAATAAAAATCAAATACAAAGTTTAAATAAATTTTCAGATGGATGTGTAGTTGGATCGGCCATAGTTAGCTTCATTGAAGAGTTTGACAAAGGCAAATATTCTGAAAATCAGATGTTAAAGAACATATCCGATTTCTTGGCAAATTTAAAAAAATAATGGTAAATTATTTACATGAACTGGATAACTAATTTTGTAAGACCAAAACTTCAAGCCATTGTTGGGAAAAAAGAAGTTCCTGATAATTTGTGGGAAACTTGTCCAAAATGCTCTCAAATGTTGTTGAGAAAAGAACTAGTATCGAATCAATATGTTTGTAAAAATTGTGATTATCATTTTAGAGTTAGTTCAAAAGAAAGATTAGAATTATTTTTAGGGAAAAGTTTCATGATAATGGATACACCTAAAATTAAACCAGATCCACTAAATTTCAAAGATAGTAAAAAATATATAGATAGATTAAAAAATGCTCAAAAGAAAAATCAAACCAATGATTCCGTTATCGTAGCATCAGGAACTATAAATGGGAAAAAGATTGTTACAGCGATTTTTGATTTTAATTTTATGGGAGGTTCGATGGGCATGGCTGCTGGTGAGGCAATAATCACTGCATGCGATTTTGCAAAAAAAAATCACCTGCCATTAATTATATTTAGCTCGTCAGGGGGTGCACGGATGCAGGAAGGAATCCTATCTCTTATGCAAATGCCGCGAACTGTTATAGCGATAAATGCATTTGGAAAGTTAAACTTGCCTTTTATTTCTGTTCTCACAGATCCAACAACTGGTGGCGTTTCAGCTTCATTTGCAATGCTAGGTGATATAATAATCGCTGAAAAGGATGCTACTATTGGTTTTGCAGGAAGTAGAGTTATTGAGGATACTATTAAAGAAAAGTTACCTCAAAACTTTCAAAAATCAGAGTATCTTATGGAGAGAGGTATGATCGATCTTGTTGTTCATAGAAAAGACCTAAGAAAAAAAAATTGAAGATTTACTTGATTTCCTTGTAGTTTGACTTGAAAGTGGATAAATCTACCAAAATCTTAAAAAGGCTCGAACTTTTACATCCAAAAAAGATTGATTTATCCCTTAAACGTCTTGTACGACTGCTTAATAAGTTAGATAACCCACATCTTAAATTGTCTCCAGTTATTCATATAGCAGGGACGAATGGAAAGGGTTCTGTTACTTCCTTTTTAAGATCAATATTCGAATTTTCAAATTACAAAGTACATACTTACACATCTCCTCATTTAATAAATTTCAATGAAAGAATTAGGATTAATTCTAAACTTATAAGCAACAATCATCTTAATACACTCTTAGAAGAATGCGAATATTACAATAATGCAGAAGAAATTACTTTCTTCGAAATTACAACTGCTGCTGCATTTTTGGCATTTAGCAGGATTGAATCCGATATTATTCTTTTAGAAACAGGTCTCGGTGGTAGATTTGATGCAACGAATGTCGTCGAAAATAAATTATGCAGTGTTATCACACCAATTTCAATGGACCACATGAACTTTCTTGGGTCAACAATTCAAAAAATTGCTAGAGAAAAATTAGGAATTTTAAAAAATTCAAAAAAGATAGTCCTATCAAAACAACATTCAGTTGTAAGAAAATTAGCAAGAGTTGAAGCAAAGAGAATGAAGATTGAGCTATTCGAAGAAGGATCAAATTGGAAAATTATGAAAAAAGATTTCACAAAGAAAAACTTTAGTATGTTTTTTGAGAAGGCAAATTATAATTTTAATTTTCCTAAACTTTATGGTGAACATCAGATAGATAACGCTTCGACAGCTGTAGCAACAGTGTTATCGCTTGGAAGAGAAGACATTTTGGATAAAAATATTGATAAAGGTATTTTATCAGCAAAATGGCCAGCTAGAATGCAAAATCTTAAAAACGGAAATTTATCCACATACATGGGAAAAGATTTTGACATTTGGTTAGATGGAGGACACAACTTAGAAGCATCGAATATAATAAAAAATATAGTTGAAAAATGGAAAAAAGAAAATGTTTTTTTAGTTATCGGTATGATGATTGGGAAAGATCCATATTCATTCATAAAAAAACTAATAGAAAACCTTTCAGCAATATTTCTTTTACCAATACCAGATCATCAGTACATAAGACCATATGAAATAAAAAATAATATTAAAAAAGATATTAACTCCAAAATAAGCATTCAATGCTCATTAGATATCATAGAGGTTTTAAAAATTATAAAGGAAAACTATCCTAGCGGAAAATTAATAATTTGCGGTTCATTATATTTGGCCGGAGAAGTTTTAAAACAAGATGGCTTCAAGATCAACTAAATCTTTGATTTGAACCAGGTTACTATTTCGCTTTTTGGCAAAAGACCAATTTTCGTGTCGATTAAATTTCCCTCTTTGAACAATAACAAACTAGGTATACTTCTTATGGAGTATTTCATAGCTAAGTCTTGATTTTCATCTAGATTAACTTTTACTACGTTAATCTCATTTTTCATTTCATTTGAGAGTTCCTCCAAAATTGGAGTTAGCATCTTACATGGTCCACACCATTCAGCCCAGAAATCAACAATTACCGGAAGATTAGATTTAAGAACTTCGTTTTCGAAGTCATTTTCATTACAATTTTTTATAGCTGTCATTTTAGTACTCCATTAATCTGCAAAAAGTTTTTTTGATAAATTCTTATCAAATTGAATTGGATTGGCGTTGGAATCATTATAATAATCATTTAAAAAGTTAATGTAAATATTATACTGATCTATTTGTTCTTTTAAATCATTTCCTAAATCATTTTCCTCTATTTTTAAGGATAATGAATCAGCCTCCTCCATAGCTGCTGGAATTGTTATAAATTTTTTTTTCTCTAAAGAACAAATCCTCTCCGAAATTTTTTTATGCAGCAATTTAAAAATTTTTCTAGGCAGTTCCTCTGGAAAATTTCTATAAATATGACGCGCTGCAAAAAATCTTAGTCTTTGATCTTTAAATTTTTCAGCAAAGCTCCACTTCTTATCCCATTCCTCGTCATGAAACCTATTCATAATTCTTGAATCATTGTAATTGATTTTTTGAGAATAAATTGTCTCTTCTTCTAATTTTATTTCCTGAGACTGATTTTCACTGTAATCCGATGATTCTTTTTCCAGGATTTTGTTAAGATTTATCAGAAATTCTTTTTTCTCAAGTTGCTCACACTTTAAATTTATTTCATGGTCTGTTAATTCACTGTAAGGACTGAGATTTCTTGCATAAGATTTGTCCAAAATAGATGGCTGTTTATTTAATTTTATTTTCCTAAAAAATGATTTTGATCTGTATATTTCTTCTAATTCATCAATGTCATAATTAACAATTTCTGAGGTATCATATTTAAGATCAAATCCAATCATTTGATTTTTGTAAACTGGATGTTTCAAAAGATTTTTAACAAGATAAACTCTATGCTTGCTAAAAATGTAGTGGTGCATTGTGAAAATATTTTGTTCAACAATTTTATTTTCTAATTTTACAGGATACGAATTATTGATGAATATTTTAAAGAGGTCATAATTATTTTTTAAAAGCATTTCCAGAAGTTTCATTGTGGTTTCAACGTCTGCAATTGCTTCATGAGCGTTATCAGACTCAAAACAATTTGCTTTTGCCAAACTTTCCAGCTTGAACGTTATTTTTCCTTCATCGTTTACCTCAACATTTAATGCATTTTTTCTGAAAGCATGAACTAATGTTACAAAATTAAGTACATCAAGTCTCGAGTTTCCTTTAGTATTTGTTAAGTAAGGAAAAGTAAAATGCTCCCAGAGTGTTTGTCTAAAAAATTCTTCATCAAAATTTATGGAATTAAAACCAACAAAAAAAGAGTCTTGGAATTTTGATAAAAAACCATACATTTGCATTGTCATTTCATAGCAACTCATCTTTTCTGAAAGAATATCTGAGATCTTTAATTTATTAACTCTTAAAGCATTTATTGAAGGAACAATGTCTGGATTAATACGTGACTTTAAATTTAACTTTTTTACAGCTTTTAGGTTTTGATCATAAATTATAATCCCCGCTTGAAGAATTTGGTCAAATCGCGAACTTCTTCCAGATGTTTCAAAATCATAAACTATAAAATTATTCACAATAATTTTCCTTAAATTTTTTAAGATCCTCTACCGTTCCTATGTGAAACCATTGATTTTCATCTATATAGCCAAATAACTTATTTTTTTCTAAAGATTTTAGTATCTGTTCTTTTAATGAAAAGCAATTTTTCTTAATATCCTTAATAATATCCTGCTTAATGATTTGCAGCCCTGTGTAGGCGTACAAAGGATTTTTTTTTATTGCTAATTTTGATGACGAGAATTTGTCACTTTGGAGATCAAAATCTCCATCACCATTGTAACCAAAAAAATCTTCCTTTCTTTTTAAACATAACAACATATCCATTTTATGTGGGTTCCATAGACTAATGATTTTATCAATTGACTTATATTTCTTGTCATACCAAAAAATATCTCCGTTTAGAAGTACAATGGGAGTGTTTTCTCTAAAGCATTTCTCGTTAATTGCATTTAATAAGCCACCTCCTGTTTCAAGTCTTTCAGCCTCAACAATAACTTTTACTGATTTGAACATTTTTGTTTCGTTAATAATTTTTTCTGAATGATGATAAGCATTTACGACAATATTTTTGAATTTAGATTCAATTAATTTTTCAATATTATTTTTTAGGAGACTCTTATTATTAATTTCTATAAGCGGCTTTGGTGTGTTCTTTGTTAGTGGTAACATCCTTTTTCCAAGTCCAGCTGAAAATATCATTGCCTGCGAAATCATTACAAACCCAATGGTTTTTCTAAAATCTTAAATAAAGGGCTAAATTTATTTTTTTTTAAATTAGATTCAAGTAAACGCAAAACTCTAGGGATATGTTTGATATAATTTTTTTTATTGTCTCGCATTTCAAGTCTCTTAAAAATTCCCAAAACTTTAAGGTGCCTTTGAATTGCTATAACAGTGTACGAAAATAAAAATAGATCTTTATCAATATATTTAAAATTGTCTAAATAATATTTAATTAAGAAATTCTCTGTTCTTTTTTCTACGTCTATTCTAGCATCTTGTGCAAGTGAAACAACATCGTATACGCATGGACCTACTAAAGCGTCCTGATAATCAATCCAGCCACATTTGAAATGCTTTTCTTTTTCTTTAAGATAAAATAAGTTATCAATATGATAATCTCTATGAATAAAGACGCTCGGTAATAAATAGACTTTATCTAAAAAGTCTGAAAACATTGAATTAAATTCATTTTTTAATAATTCGACTCTTTTTTTTGACAAATCTAAATACCAATCGAAAAATAAATTTGATTCATCAAAAAAGATTTTTTTGCTGTATTTAACAAGTTTTTTGTTTATTTTTTTTTTATGAATGTACAGGAGTGCATCCAAAGCAACTTTGTACAATTTTATTTTGTTAGATTTTTTTAGTACTTTACTAAATTTGTTATTACTAAAATTTTCTATTATTAACATATCATATTCTTTAAGATCTGTAATAATTCTGGGTATACTTATATGTTCTTTTAAAAGATAAGAAATTTTTATAAATCTTTCTAAATTTTTTGAATCGTTATCAAACATCAACACATTTGTATTATTTTCTTGTTTAATCAAAAAATATTTTCTATCTGAAGCATCGCCAGCTAAAAACCGTAAATTATCGAATTTTATTTTTTTATGATCTAACTTTTTGATTATTTCATTTATCATTTCTTTGGATTATATTCACAAATTTTATTTTTATTTATCCTCCTGACAGTTGCATATCTTAATAAAGATTCATCTTCATCAAGATGTATGTCAATCCTTTTATGGGGTAAATACTCTGTTATAATTTCAGGCCATTCAACTATTACACAGTCTAAAAGTGCCAATTCAAAATCCAATTCAAAAATTTCTTTTTTATTGCTAAGCCTAAATAGATCATAGTGCCATATTTTTATGTTTTTTAAATCATAAATATTAACAAGCGAAAAGGTAGGGCTTAGGACTCTTATTTTTTTTTTGGATAGATTGTTTATTATAAAACTGGCCAAAGTAGTTTTTCCGACCCCCAGTTTTCCTCGTAAAGATATAAAACTTTTAGGTTTTAATCTTTTGGCAATTTTTTGTGCTAATTTTTCAGTTTCTCGAAGGTTATCCAAATTAATTTTAAATTCATCTTTCATTTTTATTAATTATTCTAATATAAATATGTAATTAATGTTTTAAAAACAAAAAAAGATAATTATGAATAAAACTTCAACAGATGTATTAGTTATAGGAGCTGGCCCTATAGGGCTTTTCTCAGTTTTTGAGCTTGGACAACTAGGGATGAAATCATGTGTTGTTGACTCACTTGATATCATTGGTGGACAATGCTCATCTTTGTACCCTGAAAAACCTATATATGATATTCCTGCATACCCTGAAATATCTGGTCAAAAACTTATTGATAACCTTTCAAATCAGATCAAACCATTTTCGCCAAAATTTATATTGGGAGAGAGAGTTGAAAAAATTATCAAAGAAAATGACGAATTTTTGGTTTTCACTTCAAACAACAAATCAATTAAATGTAAATGTATATTGATAGCAGCTGGCAACGGAGCTTTTGGGCCCAATAAACCACCTCTTAAAGACATTGAGGAATACGAAAATAAATCAATTTTTTATCACATAACTAACAAATCAATTTTTAAAAATAAAAAAATAGCAATTGCTGGCGGCGGTGACTCTGCTGTAGATTGGGCAATTGAATTATCTTCAGTTGCAGAGAAAGTATTTTTTATTCATAGAAGAAAAAAATTAAGAGCTGCGCCTCATAGTGTTGAAAAACTTTTTTCACTTGAAAAGGAAGAAAAGGTCAAAACAATAATACCTTTTCAAGTTCACTCTCTTCAGGGCTCTAAAGGAGAAATCAACACATTGACTGTTAGCAACCTTGATGAAGAAAAAATAAACCTTCAGGTAGATTATTTTCTTCCTTTTTTTGGACTTTCCTCTGAATTGGGTCCAATTAAAGATTGGGAATTGGAAATTGAAAAAAATCTTTTAAGAGTTGACCAATCGAGCCTTCAAACCTCTGCCAAGGGTATATTTGCAATTGGAGACATATGCGATTATCCTGGTAAGCTCAAGCTAATCCTAACTGGTTTTTCCGAAGCTGCAATGGCTGCTCATAGTTGTTACAAAAAAATCTTTCCTGACAAAGTTCTTCATTTTGAATACTCGACAACCTCAGGTATTAAAAAGCTATAATTTTATTAATATCTATATTCTTCGCTTTTATATGGTCCACCCACAGGAACATTTATGTAATCTCCTTGATTTTTCGATAGCTTGGTTAGCTTAGCACCAATTTTATCAAGGTGTATCCTAGCTACTTTTTCATCTAGTTTTTTTGGAAGAACATAAACTTTATTTTTATATTTACTATAGTTTTTCCATAACTCTATTTGAGCCAAAACCTGATTCGAAAAAGAAGCTGACATAACAAAGCTTGGATGACCAGTTGCACATCCTAAATTTACTAAACGACCCTCCGCAAGAACTATTATTTTCTTTCCATCAGGAAATTCAATTTCGTCAACTTGTGGTTTAATGTTATCCCATTTATAGTTCTTAAGAGCTTCAATCTGAATTTCCGAATCGAAGTGTCCAATGTTACATACAATACTTCTGTCTTTCATTTTTCTCATATGATCAATAGTTATTACATCAACATTTCCGGTTGCTGTTACAAAAATATCTGCTTTATCTGCAACATTGTCCATAGTGTTAACTTCAAACCCATCCATAGCAGCTTGAAGAGCACAAATTGGGTCTATCTCAGTTACAACTACCCGACATCCAGCATTTCTTAGGCTTTCTGCTGAACCTTTCCCAACATCACCATATCCTGCAACAAGTGCAACTTTACCAGCCATCATAACATCGGTTGCCCTTCTTATTCCATCAACTAAGCTTTCTCTACAACCGTATTTATTATCAAACTTAGATTTTGTAACTGAATCATTAACATTTATAGCAGGTACTAAAAGTTGATTACTTTTTTCCATTTCTAAAAGCCTCAAAACACCCGTTGTTGTTTCTTCTGACAAACCTCTCACTCCATCGAGAAGATGAGGGTATTTTTCATGCATAACTTTTGTAAGATCTCCACCATCATCTAGGATAAGATTGGGTTTCCAGTCATTAGGCCCTGTAATTGTTTTTTCTATACACCACCAGAATTCTTCTTCAGTTTCACCTTTCCAAGCAAAAACAGGAATTTTACTTTTGGCAACAGCTGCAGCTGCTTGATCTTGAGTAGAATAAATATTGCAAGAACTCCACCTTACAGAAGCTCCCAAATCTATAAGCGTCTCAATTAAAACTGCAGTTTGTATCGTCATATGTAAGCATCCAACAATTCTAGCGCCAGCGAGAGGTTTTTCATCTTTAAACTCTGATCTTAACTGCATAAGCCCAGGCATTTCCGTTTCAGCAATTTTGATCTCTTTTCTTCCCCAATCAGCTAAATTTATGTCTTTAATTTTAAAATCATCCATATTTTTTTTCTCTTATCCTTTTGTTAATTTCTTGATTGTAGTTGTACAGTATATTTTTTATCACAACATTATCATCTTGTTTGAAAATATCATCTGAAATTTTTTTTACTTCATTTGAATTTACTTGACTTAAATATTGCTTTACTTTCAATATTCGAGATGTACTCATTGACAGTGTTCGTATACCCATTCCAATAAGAATTGAAGTAAATAATGTATCTCCAGCCATCTCCCCACAAATACTTACAGGAATTTTATTTCTGTCTGCCGACCTTGCAGTCATGTGGATTAGTTTTAAAACAGACAGGTGTCCAGGATCATATATTTTAGCAACTTCCTCATCACCTCTATCAATGGCTAAAGTGTACATTGTTAAATCATTAGTACCAATCGCAAAAAAATCACAATTTTTAGCTAACTCCTCTGATATCAATGCTGCAGCGGGTGTTTCAATTAATACTCCAATCTTAGGAGTAGTAATCTTTAACCTTTTATTTTTTTTTAATAAATCCTTTTTTACTTCTTTTATTATTTTTTTTGTCTCAATTAACTCTGATACATTTGAAACCATTGGTAACATTATCCTTATATTCCCGTACGAGCTTGCCCTTAGTATTGCAGTAATTTGTCTTTTAAAAATTTTTGGAAAAGCTAATGTCAGTCTTATAGCTCTCAGCCCCAAAGCAGGATTAGGTGATTTTGTTAAATATTTTTCTATAGAGGGCACTTTTTTATCATTTCCGACGTCTAATGTTCTTATTGTTAATGGCTTTCCTTTCAAGTGCATAAGAGTTTTTTTAATCGAATTGAATTGATCTTGTTCAGAGGGTATGGTTTTCTTATTCATAAAAAGATACTCCGTCCTGTATAAACCAATACCATCTATCCCTTTTCTCATTGATATTTTAACTTCATCAGAATCATCAACATTAGCCTCAATTCTTACTCTTTTTTTATCTTTAGTAACTGGAATGGTCTTAATAAATGAATTTAACTTTTGATCCTCGTTTTTTTTTTCTTCTATTTTTTTTTTATATATTAATATTGTCTTTTTTGAAGGATTCTTGATCAACAATCCTTTGTCACCGTCTATTATAATTTTTTCTCCGTTTTTGAGATATTTAAGAGCGTTTTTTACCCCAACTACAGTTGGAATTGACAAAGACCGAGCTACTATTGCAAAATGACCCTCAGGGCCTCCAAACATACTTGCTAGCCCCAAAAATTTAATTTTTGCATTAGCCAATAGATCAGATGGACTCAACTCAGACGAAAATAATATCTGATTGTTTTTAATACTGGTCTGAGCTTTTTTTTTTTGAAGGTTTTCAATTATTCTCGTACAAACATCTCTTACATCATCAAATCTGTCTTTTAAGTAGTCGTCCTTTATGCGTTTAAAAATTTTTGAGTGCTTATTAAGAACTTCATCAACAGCATATTCTGCATTTATGAGGTCCTCTCTTATTTTTTGTTTTGCGTCCTTCATAAGTGATGATGACCTGATAATTGAAATATTGGCTTCTAACATAAATTTCATCTCTTTATAGATATCATTTTTATGGTGAGTTATTTTCTTAATAATCTTTTTGATATCTAAAATAGAGACCTTAACTGCTTTTTCTAATCGTATTATTTCTTTTTGTACTGATGATATGGAAATATTATATCTTACATTAGAAAGATTTGTTTTTTGTTTTACAAAGCAGCTTCCTATCGCATATCCACTTGAAACACCAATTCCTTTTAAAACCAACTCTTTATCTGTATTCTCAGATAAAGGTTTTTCTTCTCCAAAATTATTTTTTATTAAACTAATTAGTTTATTTAAATCCTTTTCTGAATTACTTCCAATACATTGTACTTTTATTTCTGTTCCTTTAGAGGCAGCTAAAGTCATTAAACCCAAAAGAGAGGAACCGTTTACAACCTTTGAACCTTTTTTGACAATAAACTTAGAACCACATTTGGAAGTTAATTCTACGAATTTTGCTGCAGCCCTCGCATGTATTCCTAGTTTATTTGTTATTAATATTTTTCTCTCTACTTTTTTTTGTTCCAATCTTTTTTTTCCTCAAAAAATGCTGAAGCCACATTCATATATTTTCGGCCTGATTCTTGTGAAATCGATATTATCTCTTTAATTGACTTTTTATCCCTAATCGACATCATTTTAATCAACATCGGTAAATTTACACCAGCTACAACTTCAATCTTTTCACTTTCCATAACGGAAATTGCTAGATTTGACGGAGTTCCACCAAACATATCTGTTAAAACAATTACACCTTCGCCTACATCTACTTTTTTAACTGAGTCAAGAATTTGTAATCTTTTTTTCTCCATATCATCCTCAGGAAAGATAGATATTGCTATAAGATTTTCTTGTGGACCAACAATGTGTTTTATGACATTGAGCATCTCTTTTGCAATATTTTCGTGACTTACTATAACTACACCAATCATTTTGCTATATCTCTATGTTCTATAAAAATTCTCAATTTTCTATTATTATTAATTAAATTAAGGAAATGGTCACTGGATACAACAGATCTATGGACTCCGCCTGTACAACCAAATGCTATAGTGATATGTTCTTTTCCCTCTTTTTTATATCCCTCAAGAATATTATTAAACAGTAGCAAAAGACTATCAAAAAAAAATTCAAAATACTTCTGTTTTTTAACAAAATTTATAACTTTCAAGTTTTTACCATCAAATTTTTTTAGGCTTTTTTCATAAAATGGATTCCTTAAAAACCTCATATCGAATACAAGATCTGCTTCTCTTGGTAATCCAAATTTATATCCAAAAGAAATAATTCTTAAGTTAGTTTTTGAATCGGAGTGTTTTTTAAACAAAATTTGCATCTCATTTTTTAGAAGGTTTAAAGTAAATTTTGATGTATCAATGTAGTAGTCATTAATATTCAATAAAGGTTTAAGCCAATTCCTCTCTGCTTCAATTTTTTCTACAATTGGTAAATCTAATTTCAAAGGGTGGACTCTTCTACTTTCTTTAAACCTGTTCAATAAAGTTGTGTTGTCGCAATCAAAAAAAATGACCGAAAGGGTTAAATTCTTTTTTTTTTGGGAAATCTCTTTAGCTACTTTTTTTGGATCAAAGTCTCTTGTTCTAACATCAATTCCGACGGCAAGATTTCTTTTTATCTTCGTGTTTATAATATTGCTCAAAAGGTAGGTTGGTAAATTATCGATTGCCTCAAAACCCATATCTTCAAAAATTTTTAATGCTGATGACCTACCAGCACCTGATAGTCCAGTAACTATGAAAACTTTATATTGTTTCTCTAAGCTCATTTAATTTTACTTTAATCTTTGCAACTGCCGATGAATTTTTTCCTTCAATATTGATGATAGGAATCTTAATTCCCAGTATTCTATAAGTACTATCCTTTGGAAACCTTTCATTATTAATACTTTTCAAATTAACAACTAATCGTAATTTTATTCTCTCGACGAAAGGAACTGTAATAATTCCAATCTCTCTTACTTCAAGCAAACCCTTAATTTCTGGAGGACAATAAAGATAAATATTATTTAAATTTTTTCTACAAATCGAAATATCATCTGAAATTAAAGTTGCGCCACTATCAATCAATCTCAATGCTAAATCTGATTTTCCAGAACCAGAATCACCTAAAATTAACACTCCGTTATCATCTATTACCACAGACGTGCTGTGAATTCTTTTTAAATTCATTTTACTCGATAAAGTTCTCTTTCAATTTTTCATTTAAAACCATAACAGGAACTTTCTTTTTACTTCCGTCATTTAATGAAAACTCAACCTTAAAAGAAGATCCATCATCAAGTTTTTTTTTTAAACCCATTAACATTAAATGAGTTCCGCCAGGTTGAAAAAAAACTTGCTGTTTAGATTTTATTAAAAAATTTTCTTTCTTTTTCATTTTTATGATTTCGTTTTCAGTCTTAATTTCATGAATTTCAGCTTTTGAAGCGACTTTAGTAGATATTGATTCTATTAAGAAATCCTTATTTGTATTATTGAAAATAGAAAGATATACAGCACATGCTCTTTGACCATCAAAAGTCTCAAATGTGTAAGCTCCGTGAAAGACTATAGATTCTTGATTTGAATTGACTGAATTTGATAATATTAAGAAAAATATAAATTGTATGTATTTGAAATTTTTCATTTAAATTAAATCCTGAAGTTATTATACATAATATATTAAGAGAAAAGAATGAAAATTAATTACGCCACAAGACAATTAATAAGGTCCTCTTCAAGAGGATATTTATCAACTAGTTTTGATCCAAAGAGCTTTGGTGCTAAAAAAATTAATGTCAAACAAACCTTTCCTTATTCAACTTTCACCCTAACGGCGTTTGATTACGATTTAAGCCCTATTGTTCTACTTTCAAAATTATCTGAACACACCACCAATATCTCTAAAGATAACTTGGTTTCACTTATGCTTTGTGAAGAACAAAAGCTGTATCCCTATTTCCCTCAATTCAAAAAAAATCCTTTTAATTATGAAGATCCAATGTCAAGACCAAGGGTAACACTAATAGGAAAATTAAAAATAACGAAAAATTTAAATCACAAAACTAGATTTTTAAATAGACATCCTACATCTAATTTATACGCCAACTTTTCCGACATGAATTTTTATAGATTAGATATAATAGGAGCACATCTAATAGGTGGATTTGCTAGTGTAAAGTGGTTTTCAAAAAAGGACCTTGTATGTAATGACTTCAAAAATTTTCAAGAATCTGAAAATAGCATCATATCACATATGAACGACCATCATAAAGAATCAATCGATTTGTATGTTAAAAAGTTTATCAAAGGGATTTCTCTAAGCCTGAAAAAAAATTGGCAGCTTATTGGAGTTGATCCAGACGGATTTGATCTAAGAAAAAAAGACAAAGTTATAAGATATTGTTTTGAAAGGTCAATTGACAACGCATCAAAATTAAGAGGCGTTTTTGTAAAACTGCATAAGCAAGCATCTATTTCTCAATGAGCATCATCCCAACTATTTCCAACACCTATATCAACTTTGATTGGCACTTTTAGAGAGATAAAATTTTTATGTGAACTTGTCATTATTTCAGGAATCTTTTTTTTAATTACATCTATTTCACTTTGAGGAGATTCGAATAATAATTCATCATGAACCTGTAGTAAGATCTTTGTCTGTAATTTCTCATCTACTAAAAATTTCTGAACCTTTGGCATAGCTAATTTTATCATATCTGCTGCCCCACCCTGAATAGGAGCATTGATAGCAGATCTTTCAGCAAAATTTTTTCTTGTAACAACTTTATCATTTATAAATGGAATAAATATCCTTCTCCCGAAAGGTGTTTTGACATAACCATTCGATCTACATTCTTGAATCGTGTTTCTCATGTAATCTTTAATACCTGGATATTTTTTAAAATATTGATCCATGTACATTTTTGCTTCACTATTTGGGATTTCTAGTTGTAAAGCTAAACCATAGGCAGAAATTCCATATATAATCCCAAAATTAATTATTTTTGCCTTTCTTCTTAATTCATTAGTAACTTCGTCTTTTGAAACCTGAAAGACTTCCATGGCTGTGACAGTATGAATATCACTATCATTTTCAAAAGCATTTATTAAAGTTTTAATGTTTGCAACATGTGCTAAAATTCTTAATTCTATTTGAGAGTAATCAATTGAGATGATTCGATTTTTTTCATCACATATAAATACTTTTCTAATTTCTCTTCCTTCCTCTGTTTTAATTGGGATATTTTGTAAATTAGGATCATTTGATGAAAGTCTGCCAGTTAAAGTGCTCGCCATACCAAACGATGTGTGAATTCTATTTGTTTTTGTATTTTCTCTTGACAATAAACCCTCACAATATGTACCCCGCAACTTTGAATATTGTCTCCAATCCAAAACTAAGGATGCAATATTAAAATTTTCAGATTTTAATTTTTCGAGAACTTTAACATCAGTTTGATAGTTCCCACTTTTGCCTTTTTTACCATATGGAAGTTTTAGCTTATCAAATAAAACTTCTCCCAATTGCTTTGGTGATCCTATGTTAAAATCTTCTTTGCTCAACTTAAAAATTTCCCTTTCTATCATTGACATTTTTTCTGAAAATTCTCCAGAAAGTTTGGTTAATTTAGGATTATCAACTTTACATCCGGAAATCTCCATTTCTGCAATCACTTCTATCAATGGTTTTTCAACATAAAAATAAAAATCATAAAGACCTTCCTTGATTAATAAAATTTTAAGGATTTCCCACAATCTATATGTAACATCTGCATCTTCAGCAGCATAATTTTTTGCTTTATCCGCAGAAACTTCTGAAAACAAAATTTTTTTTTTTTCAACTACGGTTACATCTGAATATTTAATAGTCTCATGAAATAATAAATCAGATGACAGTTCGTCTAATCCGTGTCCTCTTTGACCAGTTCTCAAAACATATGACATTAGCATGGTATCGTCCATATTATTTATACTGACTCCTAATCCCTTTAGAATTATGAAATCATATTTTATGTTTTGTCCGATTTTCAGTATTGAGTTGTCCTCTAAAATTATTTTAATTTTTTCAATAAAGAAATTTAAATCTACTTGATTTTTCAATGCCTTATGATTTAAGGGAATATAACATGCTTGACTATTCTCTATAGACATTGAAAAACCAACAATTTCTGCCTCAGTAGCACTGAGAGATGTTGTTTCACAATCTATGGCTACAACTCCACTTTCAATAATTTTTTGAACCCACTTTGTTAAATCTTTTTCATTTAAAATTAATTCGTAAATTCCGCGATTTACTTTTTCTCTTAGAGGAGTGAAATATTCATTATCTTTCTGTTGATTATTTTGTTCCTCCGTTTCAGAAGGTGACTGATTTTTTGAACCAAATTTATTAGTTACTAACGATTTAATTCTATTGAACTCCATTTCATCTAAAAATTTAATAAGTTTTTGAACCTCTAATGGCTTAAAATTCAATTTTTCAATTGAAACAGGGAGTTCTACATCATCTTTCAAAGTTACTAGCTTCTTCGATAAAATTAGAAGCTCTTTGTTTTCTGAAATAGCCTCTTTTCTTTTTTCTTGTTTTATATTTTTGACATTTGCAATAAGATTTTCAATATTTCCATATTCATTTATTAATTGTGAAGCTGTTTTTGGACCAATTCCTGGAACACCCGGAATGTTGTCTGAGGTATCTCCAGCCAATGCCTGAACTTCAATAACTCTTTCAGGACCAACGCCAAACTTTTCAATTACATTTTCTGAAGTTATTTCCTTTTTTTTTAATGGATCTATCATCGAAACATTTTTACCTAAAAGTTGCATTAGATCTTTATCAGAAGAAATAATCGTAATTTTTTTTCCTTCTGCTTTTGCTTTTTTTGAATAGGATGCGATCAAATCATCAGCTTCGAAACCTAATGAATCAATTGATTGAAGGTTGAAGGCATCAGGAACTTTTTTTATTATATCAAATTGAGGTTTCAAGTCTTCAGGAGGATCAGATCTATTTGCTTTATAGTTTGGATAAATGTCATTTCTAAATGTCTTTCTTGCAGCATCAAATATCACTGCGATTGCAACATTTCCTCCTTTCTCACTTTGAATGTCATCAATTAATTTGAGAAGCATATTGGTAAAACCAAAAACTGCGTTTACTGGTAGTCCGTCGGATCTAAACATTGGAGGAAGAGCATAATAAGCTCTAAATATGTATCCAGAACCGTCTACAAGAACTAATTCATTTCCAACCGAATTCATATCTTCTTTTTAAATTTTGCACTACAATATGGGCAAGTTGCAATTTTTCCAGATGATAGGTCAAGATAAATCAACGGATGAGATTCTTTGAGACCGTCTCCACTACAACTTACTGTATCGCTATCAATATATTTTATTTCTGTTTGAAAATTAAAGTCCATAACACTAAAGTTCAAAAAATATCATATTTTTAAAACATCGAATACTTATATAATATATATAATCATGAAAAGAAAAATAATTAGTGTTAAAAAATTAGCAAAAAAATATCCTACTAGCTCGAAATACGCTCTCAATCACATTGATTTATCAATTAATGAAGGCTCTATTTTTGGTTTGTTAGGTCCAAATGGAGCTGGAAAAAGTACTTTTATAAATATTTTAGCTGGATTAGTTAATAAAACTAGTGGAGAAGTACTTGTGTGTGGGGTGAATTTGGATATTGATCCAAAAACTGTAAGAGGCAATTTAGGTGTAGTTCCACAGGAAATTATGATAGATCCATTTTTCACACCAATGGAAATTATGAACATACAGGCTGGGATGTATGCTGTAGAAAAAAAAAACATAAGGAATCAAGAAATTTTAAATACCTTAGGACTTGGAGAAAAAGCAGATGCATATGCTAGGAGTTTATCAGGAGGAATGAAAAGAAGATTGATGGTAGCCAAAGCGATGGTACATAACCCTCCAGTTCTAATTCTTGACGAACCAACTGCTGGTGTAGATGTAGAACTTCGAGCAAAATTATGGAAGTCAATAAAAGATCTTAATAAAAAAGGTACCACGATTATTTTGACTACACACTATCTTAAAGAAGCTGAATTGTTGTGTGACGAGATTGCAGTAATTAATAAAGGCAAAGTTATAGCAAACGACACTAAAACAAATTTACTAAAAATTCTTGAAGAAAAAGAAGTTAAAGTTGAGTTTTCAAATAAAGTAAAAGACCTTCCCAAAAAAATTAAAGACTTTTGTATTTTGAAAGACGATCAATCAGCTACTCTTAAGTTTAATAAAAACGAAATTAATACTGCTGAATTGATAAAAGAATTTATTAACAGTAAGATAGACTTAAAAGATATAACAACTAAGGAATCAGATTTAGAGGATATATTTATAAAATTACTCAAAAATTAGTCATTGCTTCTATAATCTTGTTAACATCATCATGTTCCTCCACTTTAATGAAAGATATAGATACCAATTCTTTTTCATACATGAATATAAAACCAGATTCTGAATTTTCAAATGTAATACTGGCTATTCATGGATATAATGATTATTCTAATTCATTTAAAATTCCTGGAGAATATCTGTCAAAAAATAACATAGCTTTGACTTCGTTTGATCTTAATGGCTTTGGTAAAAATAAGAATAAAGGTGAATGGTTTGATTTAAAACAACATATCAAAGACATAGACTTTAACTTAAAAAAAATAAAAAATGAAAATCCCGATAAGAAAATTTTTTTGTTGGGAGAGAGTATGGGTGGCGCAATCACTTTAAGTTTTGTTAATCGGTTCAGGAATCTTCCAATCGATGGTGTAATACTGATTGCACCTGCTATCTGGAATTTTACAGAAACAAATTTTTGGAAAAGTATTCCTTTAAAATTTTTTGCAAAAATCCTTCCCTCTTTTAAAGTAAGTGGTAAAGGGATAATAAAGGTCCAAGCCAGTGACAATGTAAAAATGCTAAAAGAATTATCTATGGATGATTTATTTATTCACAAACCAACATTTCGTAGCCTTCAAGGTGTTGTAGATCTTATGGATGAAGCATACAAAGATACAGAAGAATATTTTAAAAATCCGTCATACAAAACATTAATTATGATCCCACTAAAAGATGAAATAGTTCCGAGAAAACCATTAATAAAATTATTGAAGGATGAAAGGATTAAAAGCAATTTTTCTGATAAAATAAAAATTTTAGTTTATGAGGAAAGCTATCATATGATTCTCAGAGATTTGAATGGGGATCAAATTACAGAAGATTTAAAAAATTGGGTGATCGGAAAGGAATATGATTCAAGCAACTCATCTTTTATTGATATTTTAAAACAAATTGAAAATACAGAATTTTACCATAGACTTGACTTATGAAAAAAGAAATTATTTTAGCTGTAGGATCTAGCTCTTGGTGGAAAAATATCAAAATTAGAAGGGAAAGTGCTTTTAAATTAAAGATTATAAAAAAGAAATGGAAATTGCGTCGAAAAGTACTATTAATGTCAAAAAAAAATTCAATCGATACTAAAGTTTATAAAAAATACTATTTATATAAATGATAAATATTTTGATTTTTCTTTTCGTATTTTTTTATCAAAATACTTTGCTTTCTGATGAAATCATTAGAGACGAATACGGAAACTATATACTTATTAAAAAAGATGGTACGTTTAAAAAACTACCTCCACCAAAGCCTGGCAATAAATATGTTATAAAAAAAAGGGTTATTCAAAAGAAAAGTGAAAACAAATTTTTTAAAAAGCAGACAAAGAAATCTAGAGTAAAAACAAATCAAGGGATAAGATAAATGAATGAAGCTAATAAGAAAAGCGTTTGGAAATTCATTCAAAAACATGGGGATTTTTTAAAAGATAAGCTAGAACCACATCCAAACCATCCAAATGGAAGAAACCCGTATGCGCATATATGTCTTTTAATTAATCAAAAATTTAGTTGCTCATACAAAAATATTAGTGATGAAAAGGTAGAGCAATTAAAAAAATTTATTTTGAGTATAAATAAATGAGATTTAATTGAATTGGGAAGATCTTTTTATTTTAAGGGAGGAAATATTATATTTTGGATCTTCCCACAATTCAAATTTCTGACACTTGTCAGATATAATATTAATAAGCAATGTTCATGCCAAAACAAAAATGGAAAATTTAAAAACTAATATATTGTCAAGTCATCCAAGCGGATTAACAACTCTTTTTCTTACTGAGTTGTGGGAGAGATTTAGTTATTACGGAATGCGTGCTATATTGGTTTTGTATTTAGTTTCTGAAACAAACTCTTCCAATCCTGGGTTAGGTTGGTCTAATTATGATGCCATCAAGCTCTATGGCTGGTATACAGCCTTTGTTTATCTAGCTTGTATTCCAGGAGGAATAATCGCTGACAAACTCATCACAAGTGAAAAGGCTGTTTTCTGGGGAGGAGCTTTATTATGTTTAGGTCATCTATCGCTTGCAATCGACAACATAAATTTTTTCTATATTGGTTTAATATTAATTGTACTTGGTGTTGGCCTTTTAAAACCTAGCATTTCAACTCTTGTGGGATCTCTATACACACAAAAAGACATGAGAAGAGATCAAGGCTTTACACTATTTTATATTGGAATCAATATTGGTGCTTTCCTTGCGAGTTTAATTGTAGGGTATGTTGGCGAAACTTATGGCTGGCACTATGGTTTTTCGTTAGCAGGTTTAGGAATGATAATTGGGCAGGTAACTTTCTTTTGCGGGAGAAAAACTTTTAAAAATGTTAAAAAAGAAAAAAAGATATTTAAATACAAGAAAATCAATAGATTTGAATTCGATAGAATAAAATTAATTGTTTTAGCCAGTTTTATACTTATTATTTTCTGGGCGTCTTTTGAACAAGCTGGAGGACTTATGAATATCTTTGCATATCAAAAAACAGATAGATTTATTGGATTTTTAAATTTTGAGGTACCAGCAAGTTGGTTTCAGTCAATCAATCCTTTGATGATAATTTTCCTAGGTTTTTCTGTAGCACAGTTTTGGTTTTTTATTGAGAGAAAAAAAATTATAAATTCTTCTATTTTTAAAATTTCTACTGGTTTAATAATTATGGGATTAGGATTTGTGTTTATGTTTTTTGCTGCTCTTGAGTACGAAGTATTAGGAAAATCCTCTATGTATTGGCTAGTATTAGCATACTTGTTTCATACAGTTGGAGAGTTATGCGCATCTCCTGTTATATTGTCCTATATTACTAAGTTATCACCACAAAGACTCGTTTCGTCAGTTATGGGTATTTATTTTGCTGCTATTGGAATAGGAAATAAATTAGCAGGGACCATTGGCCAAAATTCCGAGAAATTCGGAGAAAAATTTATTTTTATAGGTATCACATGCGTATGTATGATAGTTGGATTCACTGTAATTTTATTTAGTAGAAAACTTTCTAAATTATCCCACGGTTTAGATAATTGATTTATGCGCCCGTAGCTCAACTGGATAGAGCATTTGATTTCGGCTCAAAAGGTTAAGGGTTCGAATCCTTTCGGGCGCGCCAATTTATTTTTGATTTGAAACTAACGTTTAATTTTATTAATTATTCAATATGGAGACTCTAATAAAAAGTAATGACCAAATTTATATAAGTTGGATAAAAAGTATTTTAAAAGCTCACAATATTGAATACTTTACTTTTGATGAAGAAATGTCAATAACAGAGGGAAATATAACAGCGATACCAATAAGAATAATTGTTAACGAGAACGAAGTTTCCAAAGCGTTGCGAATAATAAAGAATGAAGAAAAACTTAATTCAGCTGAACAAAATAAAAGATGATCCATTATCTTTTAACCATCTTTTGTTTTTACAATAATTAGGGTCTTTTTTTTTTACTAGCTTCCAAAATTCTCTTGAGTGGTTAGGAACATTAATGTGAGCAAGTTCATGAATTAAAACGTAATCAATAACACTCTCAGGTAACATTATTAATTTCCAATTTAAAAAAATATCCCCTTTAATATTACAACTCCCCCATCTGGCAGTGTATGATTTTATTGTCAATGAATTGAATTCAATACTGATACGTTTAGATAAAAATGACAATCTTGCTCTTAAAAAATTATTAGCTTGTAATTTTAGCCACTCAATAATTAATTTCTTACTTTTAGATTTGTCTGAATAAAATATTTTTTAATTCATTCTCCTCAACAGCAATTCCTTCAAGGTTAGATTTCTCGTAAACAAGCTTTAGGACTAGGCCCTTGTAGGTTATGAATCCATTTGAAATCTGATCAATTTTTTTTTGATTTTTCCTAGACCGATCAATATTTTTATTAATCCATACCTTTTTTCTTTCAATCAAATTCTTTATAAAGATTTCGGAGGTATCATAAGGGCAGGAAACTTCCAGTTCTCCATTTCTTATTTTCAAGGAAATTGATTTAGATCTTCTTGAAGTCCTTATAATTTTTATTCCCTGGATTATTTTTATTTTTTTTTTAACTACTTTCAGTTTTTGACTAAAAATATTCTTATAATTTAATGAAAACAAATTATTTCCCAATTATTTTCTTTATTATTAACTCATTTTTTAACTCTATAAGAGAAAGTGAACCATGCTTAATCAATTCCCAATAATTTTTAACCATTTTATCAAAAGGTTCTTTAGTTAATAAAGATAACATTCCATTAATTGAACCTGCATGACAAACAATTAAAGCATCTTCATTGAATTTAAATATATCATCTAAGAAACTTTTGAGTCTTTTCAGAAACTCATTATTACTTTCGCCATTAGGAATTTTAAAAGATAAAAGATTATTTTCCCAATCTAGTTTCTCTTTCTTTGAAATAGAACTCATTTTTTTCATTTCCCAATCACCCAAATTCATTTCCTTAATCCTCTCGTCAACTATGTAGTTTTTTGTCAACTTATTTGTCAATTTTATACATCTTTTCAATGGACTGCTGTAAACCTTTATGTAGTTCGTATCTATATTAAAATTCTTAATTTTTTTTTTAATTAATTTTACCTCTTCCTCAAACCTATCTGAAACATCGAGATCGGTCTGACCATAGAAAACATCGATTTCTACATTTAAAGACGTATGTCGTAAAAAAAAAAGCTTCATTAATAATAAATACTAAAATTTTTAAATTTTTTGAAATTTTCTTCTCTTTTCTGAATATTTTTAACATTTGCAAACAAAGGGCCTTTCTTACAGGCATTTACAAAAAAATCAATATTTTCTCTTTTTCCACTTACTTCACATTCAACACTTTCATCTTCACAATTTTTAACCCAACCCGTTAAAAATAATTTTTCAGCTGTTTTTTTTGTCCATGCTCTAAACCCAACACCTTGGACTTTCCCATATATTTTTAGGTGAGAATTTAAAAGATTATTTGTCATCTAAATCCTTGTAATCTACTTCAATAATTTCTTTATCTTTTGATTTTCTTTGATCATCATAAAAATAGTTCTTTGTTTTATCTGGAACAAAGTCCCAAATTAAATATCTCAATGACTTGATAAGTAAAAAAACACCACAAAAGTCTGTTATGAAACCCGGTATTAACAAAAGAATCCCTGCAAATTTTGTAAAAATCCATTCTTTTGGATTTGCAGCTATATTTTTGGGGTTCATTCCAGATCTTAAAAAATAAAGTCCTGCCAAACCTGAAAGTATGATTAAAAAAATAACTGGAAAAAAACCTAAAAGATCACCAAATAAAATAAATAACAATAATTCGAGAATTGGAAAAATTAATATTATCTTAATACTCATAATTTATCCTTTTATCATCATTAAAGATAATTTTAAACTGATTTAAATATGCTAGAATACCAGAACCTTAGCCTACAAATAATTAATTTTCTCATCCCATTTCTTGTTGGAAGTCTTATATTCTTTTCTATCGTGGTAGCACCCAATGTTTTCGTATCACTTGACCAGAAAAGTGCCAGAAAATTCATACGTAGCATTTTTCCTAAACTATATCTCTATGCTTTTTTAATAAGCATAACAATCGCTTTATTCACTATCTATCATGGAATAATTTATAGCGTTATATTTTTTATAGTTTCTTCTGGTTTTTTGTTTTCGAAGTTATTTTTAGTTAAGTGGATTAATGACGTAAGTGATATAAAACAAAAAACTAGCGAACAAATAAAAAAATTCAAAATGTTGCACTCATTAAGTGTCTTAATATTTATTACTCAAATTGTCTGCATGACAATAGTTTATTTCAAAATTTAATGATTTATTATTTTATTTAGAAGATCAATATTTACCAATTTATTTCCATAAACTTTCCCTTTTATTACTTTGAATGGTTCTTCAGATTCTCCAAGACTTGAAACAACAATATTTGCTTCCTCAAAGTTTTCATTTTTGGTGTAAATAGATGGTGTAACTAAAACATTTATATTTGCATTAACCGCAGATCTGAGTCCTCTTAAAGAGTCTTCTATTGCAACACACGACTGTGGGGCTATTCTCAATTTTTCAAGTATCCACTCATAAATTTCTGGTGAGGGTCTTTTATTTTCTGTACAACCTCCGTGTGCAATAAGATCAAAAGTTGAATTTGGGTCAATCTTTAATCCATTTTTAAAAAGTGTCGATAAGTCATCCTGCGTAGTAGACGAAACAATTGCAATTCTAACATTATTTTTTTTTAATTCGTTTATAAGCCTCATAACTCCCGGTCTAAATGTTATTTCAGAATCCATGATATAATCTTTAAAAATTTCATTTTTTACTTTATGGATGGAATTAATGTATTTTGTTAAATTTTTATATTCTAACATCTCAGGCCAAGCACGTTTGATATAATATTCAATCCTTTCTTTACCATCGCCTATATTTATAAGTTCTGTGTAAATAGCTTCGTCCCAAAACCAATCAAGATTAAATTCCTTAAAAGATTCATTAAAAGATCGTCTATGAAAATCTTCAGTTTCAGCAATTGTTCCGTCCACGTCAAATAATACAGCACTAAGTAACATTTTTTATTTTCCTGATAATACTTGAAGTTGATTTTCCCTTCACACATTTGATTAATTTAATTTTTCCTCCCCAATTTTTTATCACTTTCGACCCAACAACTTCATCTATTCTATAGTCATCACCTTTGAAAATGATATTTGGTCTAATTTTTTTTATTAAATTAATTGGGGTTTCCTCATTAAAAATTAATATTTTATCAATAAAATCAAAATTTGCTAAAATTTCAGTTCTTTCCATTTGATTCAAAATAGGTCGATCTTTGCCTTTAATTTTTTTTATCGAATTGTCACTGTTAAGTCCTAAAATTAAAAAATCACACATTTTTCTTGCTTCTTTAAGATAAAAGATATGTCCTTGATGAATTAAATCAAAACATCCATTTGTAAAGCCTATTGTTTTATTTTTATATTTCTTTAAATCATAATTTAATTCCCTTAATTTGCATAACTTGTTTTTTTGATTCGAATTTAGTAAATCCTTTTCGTTTACAACCGTGGTTCCAAACTTTCCAACTGAAATTCCAGCCGCATCATTGGCTATTTCAGTTGCATTGAATAAGGATCTTCCGTTGGCAACTCCCGAGGCTATATAAGCTATAACTGTATCTCCAGCGCCCGAGACATCAAAAACTTCTTGAGCTTTTGACGGTAAATGTAAAGAGGCATTCTTTTTATCTACAATTGATATTCCATCAGAACTCCTCGTTGTAACAATTGCATCGAAATGATATTTTTTTAATAATTCTTTAGACAGTCTTACTACCGTATTTGGATCATCTTCATTTTTTAGGTTTTTTTTAATTTTAGATGCTTCCAAAAGCTCTTTAAAATTTGGGGTAATAATGTTTGCACCTTTGTATGGAGAAAAATCAATTTTTTTAGGATCTACAATAATTAACTTATTTTTTTTTCTTGATAGTTCTATAGTATTCTTAAGTAAATTATCGGTTAAAAGCCCCTTATTATAATCAGAGAGCACAATTACATCGAAAAATTCAATTTTACTTTTTATAATACTTAGAATCTTTGTCTCGAGTTTTGAGCTTATTGGCTGATTAGATTCCTTATCTACTCTTAAAATTTGTTGATTTCCAGAGACAAATCTTATTTTTTTTGTTGTACATCTACTCTTATCAGTAAAAAGATTGAATGTAAGTTTTTTTGAATCCTTCAATAGTTTTTTTAAAACTATTGACTCTTCATCATCTCCGCAAACCGAAATAATATGGCACTGACTTCCTGCACCACAAATATTTTTTGCTACATTACCGCATCCACCTAATACTTCATATTTATTATTATTAATTTTTAATACAGGGATTGGTGCTTCAGGTGATATTCTTTTTACATCTCCATGGGAATATGAATCTAAGATTATATCTCCAATACACAAAACATTTCCTGACATAACCTTAAATTAACTCCTTTTTAAGTAACGAATCAAAATATTTTATTGTTTTCTTGAGTCCAGTTTTTCTATCAAATTTTGGTGACCATCCCAATTTTTTATTTGCCAAAGAAATGTCAGGGCATCTCATTTGAGGATCATCAATTGGTAAATCTTCATACATTATTTTTGAATTACTTCCAGTTAAATCAATAATTTCGCTAGCTAGTTCCAATATCGAGATTTCACTAGGATTCCCTAGATTGATTGGTCCAGAGAAATTTTCCAACTCCATCATCATCAATATACCTGAAATTAAATCATCAATATAACAAAACGACCTAGTTTGATTTCCTTTTCCGTAAACAGTAATGTCTTTATTTGCAAGTGCTTGTAAAATGAAATTTGATACAACTCTTCCGTCATTGGGTTGCATTCGTGGCCCGAATGTATTGAAAATTCTTATAACTTTAACATCAATTTGATGTTGTCTTTGATAATCCCAAAAGATAGTTTCAGCACACCTTTTTCCCTCATCATAACATGCCCTTGGACCTTCTATACTTACTGCACCTTTGTATGATTCATTCTGAGGATGAACTTCTGGATCTCCATATATCTCTGATGTCGATGCTTGCATTATTCTTGCTTTAGTTCTTTTGGCAAGACCCAGCATATTAATAGCACCATGAACGCAAGTTTTAACTGTTTGCACTGGATCATTTTGGTAGTGAATCGGAGACGCGGGGCATGCAAAATTAAAAATCTCATCTACCTCTACATAAAGAGGGAATGTTACATCATGGCGTAATAACTCAAAATTTTTGTGATTATAAATATTTTTTAAGTTCTCTTTGTTTCCAGTATAAAAATTGTCGCAACAAATAACATAATGTCCTTTTTTAATTAAACTCTCACACAAAAATGAGCCTATAAAGCCTGCTCCACCTGTAACTAAAACTCTTTTTTTCATCTCAGTTCTATCATTATTTCAACAGTTGAATTTTGTTCAACAAAGAATGATGCATCTTCAAATTCGGGGGGACCTAGAAATACTCTTGCATTTTTACTAAAGCCGAATTTTTCCTTTGGTATTGAAAAAAAAGTATCAAATTTATTATTTGAATTCTTATCATGAAAAATTGCAATTGCATAATTTGACTCTTCAAGATCATCGATTAACAAACCATCCTTAATCACCTTTGACACTTCCTCAAAACCCCCAAGAATTTTTCCACTCTCGTCAGGAAATAGTTCTGGATTATTGTACACACCATAATGGATTGTTCCTCTTTTCTCTTCGATATTTGAAACTAGGATTCTGATCTCTCCAGCTGATAATTCAAACCAAAAAAATGCAGAAAAACAAACAATAACTAAAAAATTTATTTGCATAATTTCATTTTTTTATATCTTAATATTAACAAAATTTGTATTATAAACATCATCTATAATGAAATATTACATTTTAAAATTTATATTATTTCTTATTTTTATATTTTCATACCCAAATTTTTCATTTTCAGAAAATGAAAAAAAAGTCACAGCGGTCGAGTTAATTCATTCGTCGGAAAATAGCCTCAAAAATTTAATATCAAATAGTGAACTCACTCACCTTACTGAATATTTAAAAAATTCTCGAGCCATTTTAATATTTCCTGAATTATATGAAGGGGGGTTAGTATTTGGGGCAAAAGGTGGAAATGGAATATTAATTATTAGAAGAACTAGCAAGGAATTTTCAGGTCCTTTCTTTTATTCAATTGGTGGATTAAGTTTTGGTCTTCAAATTGGAATGAAATCAGCGCAAGTTGCAATGACAATAATGACTAATAGGGGGTTAAACTCTATTTTAAAAGAAAGAGTCAAACTTGGAGTTGATGTTGATACAGCGATAATAAATTCTGGAATAGGATACTCTGCTGAAAGTACGTTAAGACTAGCAGATATTTACTCGTTTTCAGACAATTCTGGATTATTTGTTGGGGGTTCATTGGAGGGGACATATCTTCAACCAAGGAATGATTTAAACCAAATTATACATGGCAAAGAGTTTACTTCTGAAGAAATATTAAAAAATAAATCAATTTCGAAAGGCATATCTAATTTATCTAAAATTCTAAATAAAATAGATGATTATAAAAGAATTAAATAAAGAAAATGCCATAATTTTGTGTGGACATGGATCAAGAGATTCTGACTACAAAAATGAAATGCTTGGCTTAAAGATAAAATTAGAAGAACATATTCCGTACGACGTTTTCAATTGTTTTATAGAAATAAATGAACCATCAATTGAAGACTGTTTAGTTGAAATAACTCACAAATACAAAAAAATTTTATTCTTCCCACTTCTCCTTTTTGATGGAAAACATATGATCAAAGATATAAAAAAAAAAATTAATAATTTGTCAAAAAAATTTGAAAAAAAAATTCACATAGTGACTAAGGTTTCACTTTTAAAAGATGTACTTCCAAATATAAAAGATATAATAACTAATTCTCAATACAAAGAATATGA